>SUWA01000042.1 GCA_015061695.1 Lentisphaerota bacterium | reverse complement strand
ATATATCCGGCAAACTGCCCTCTCATGCGTTCGCGGCCCTGACCGGGCTTTGCGGCGTTCCGCCGCATGAGCTGTTGGCTGGCCATATTGTTCATAATACCAATCGGGGCTGTTGCAAAACAGTTTTTCAACACCTTAATATAATGGATCCAGCAAGCGCCAGTAGAATTGGCTTTGATACTCCGGTGCATATTTCTCCACACCGATGCGCAGTAACATAAGCATGGCCTTAAAGTCCAGTTCGCCCTGCTCAAATTCTTTAAGACTGCGCAGCAATGCCGTGCGTTCGTAGTCGTCCGAACGCGCCATAAGCACACTTTGCAAATGCCGCCAGACATTGTTGTGTTTGGATTGTTCGGGCATGGCATCCAGCACTACCGAGAGCTTGCGTTCATAAGTACCCCAATCGCCGCGGCGGGCAAATTTTTCCAACTCCGCCATTCTTCCGGGAGCGTGGCTCATGGCACAAAGTTTGATATTGCTGTGAAAATCCGGCAGCAGTTCCACCATATCCGGGTGGCTGACCAGCTCGCGGAAGCGGCTCATCAAAATGACTTTATCCAAAAACTTCTGCCGTCCGAACCGATCAGCAAGCTGCGTTTCGGCGGCAACCGCCAATTCCGGAAACGCCTGAACCACACAAGCGGCAAAGATCCCGGCCCCTTCGGTAACATTATCCGCAAATTTTACCGGATAAAGCCCGCAGGAGGGCGATTTGCTTTTCAGCACAAACCCGGCGGGTTCCAACCCGGCAAGCTCCACCATACGTTTTTTCAGCCAATCGCGCATCTGTGCGGTACGGTCACTGCCGCTTAAAACGCCGCGCAATTCCGGAGCATCGGTACTGCCGCAAAGTTTCATTGCCTCGCGCGGCACGCCCAGACCGGATTCAAATTCAGGACAGACCGGAATCAGTTCAAAGGCTTTAGCCAACTGATTGCACACATAATTATCGGGTTTGCTTTTATGGTCATAGCGAACCCGTTCGCCCAACAAACAGGAACTGACAATCAAACGGATCGGTTTCATAAAACTCCACATAATAAAAAAATCTACGTTTACAGTAATATAATTAGTTTTAGGCGGTGTTGCAAATCAAAGAGTGTTGCATTTTAGTCAAAAGTATGCTATATTTCTCAAAATCGTAATAAATCCGGAGTAAAATTGTGAAAAAGCGCATCAATAAAGTTATTTTTGAAAATATCGGCGGCAGCTTTCAGTTCAACGCCCGCAACGCCGGAGATCTGCACAAGATCCTTCAGCTTGATCCGACGGCATGGGCTGCGCTCTGTGTGCCGGTAAACTCGCTTAATGGCGACCGGGAGTTTTTCAACGCGCTGGACAACGACGGCAACAATATGGTGCGGGTCGATGAAGTCAAAACGGCGATCAGCTGGCTCTTTGATATGCTCAAAGATATAAACGTGCTGAATGATCGCACCGACGCCCTCCCCGCCGAAGCGTTGCGCGAAGATAATACCGAAGCGGCCGAACTTGTGGGCTTTATCCGACAGCACGCAACTGAATTGCTGAACGATAAACAACTGCTCGAACTGGGGCGCATCCGCAGTAAACTGGCCAAACTGCAGGCCGGACCGCTGGCCGGCAACGGCATACTGGTCGCGGCAGCGATCAACGGTCAGGCGGCCAACGAACTTTATACTGATATAACAACGCTGTACAATACCCCCGGCCAATTAAGTTTGGAGCAGCTGGAAAAATTTTCTGCCGATGCCGCCAGTTTTCTGCAGTGGTCAAAAACGGCCGAAAAGCCGCAATTCCGCAACGACGATCCGGTAAAATATTACAGCTGTTTTAAAAGCATTGCCGGCAAGATCGACGAATACTTCCGTTTCTGCGAACTTATCCGTATCGATCAGGCTCATGCCCGACGTTTTGCGCTCGATCCGGAAAAACTGCCGGAACTGGATTTGCAGAACCCGGCGCAAATCGACGAACTGTTAAAAAATGCTCCGCTGGCCCGGCCCGACGCGGAAGAAAAACTGGTTTTGAGCAACACCAACAACCCGTTTTATCAACATACGGTGGAAACATTCCGGGAGCTGTTTAAGCTTGACACTCTGACCAGCGAAGAGTGGGCAAAGCTGAAAGCGGAATTTGCTCCATATCAGGATTATCTGGCCAAGGCGCAGGGCGATCTGGCCGGTCAGCTGGGGTGCGAACGTTTGGCACAGCATCTGGCCAACGGCGGGATCGACGAACTGAAAAGCCGTTTTGCCGAAGATAAGGCACTGGGCAGCGTGATCCAATCACTGCGCAAGCTGGAACGTTTATTGCTCTACTGCCGTTACATGCTGGAATTTGTCAATAACTTTGTCAGTTTTGAAGCGTTTTTCGACTCCGACCAAAGCTCCATGCTGCAGGCCGGTCAACTGATAATGGATGGCAAAAGCTACAATCTGGCAGTTTGGATCGACGACATACCATCGCACAAAAAAATCGCGGTGCGCTCCGGCTTGTGTCTGCTCTATCTGGAAGTGGCATCCAGCGGTAAACAGGCGATCAAACGCAAGGTGGCAGTGGCAGTTACCGGCGGAGCCATGACCCGGATCTATGTGGGCAAACCGGCATTTTTTGTAGATAACGACAATATAACCTATCACGGCCGGATCGTGGATATGGTGGACGGGCCGATTTCGTTCGGCCAGACGATCATGGCCCCGTTCCGGCGGCTGTCGGATGCAATCAGCAACAAATTGCAGAAGCTCACGGATTTTTCCAATACCGAAAAAGAACTCAACACGGCTATCGACAAGGGCAAGATGCCCGCCCAGCAAACGGTTATGCAGCAAAATAATCAAGTGCCGTTCAGCCAGCGTTTTCTTAATAACGGTACGATGATGGTGCTGGCCGGCGGGTTGAGTCTGGCGGCATTGGGAGCCGGTTTCAGCTTTGTACTCAAAGCGATCACCGGGGCGATCACGTCGATTTCCGCCCTGCCGATACATGTGATCCTGATCTGGATAGCGGTATTTCTGTCGATCTTTCTGGTACCGATGGCGATTTTTGCGTTCTTGCGTTTGCGCAAACGCAATCTTACGCTCTTTCTGGAAGCCGGCGGCTGGGCAGTCAATCTGCCGATGCGGTTGAATATCCATGTATCGGGCATTTTCACCCGCGGTACCCAATACCCGGCTCATACAGTGTTCAAAGTCATGCATAAGCCGCGCAGACGCCGTTCGATGCTTTTTATAATACTGGTAATGCTCGTGCTGGCCGTGGCGGCCGCCGCGCTCTGGTATCTGCACCGGCGTTGAATTTACGGGATAACTTGAAAGAACTGCAGCAGAAGTAAACTTCGTTGCCAGATGAAGTATATTCCGGAACTGCCAATATGTAAAATGCGTTGGCGAAGATTTTTCCAGTAATATAAACGGCCGCGCGGCAATCTTTATCAATTGACCGCGCGGCCGTTTTATTATATTGCTTTAGCGTAAAAAAACTACCGGCTGAGCCGGTATGTTGCCGAAATAGCTTTAGCTTAAAGATGACAAAGTCATTAATCAAATGCGAGCATTTGATGACATTGAATAATGTTAGTTGCAACTATGGGTTTGTTATGTATTACTGCATTTGCAGTTGTAGGACAGTAGTTGCAAGAGGTAAATAATTCAAAGCCCGTGTCGGGCTGCCGGTACCATCGCCTTGAAGGCGTGGTGCATACCACCGGCTAAGCCGGTGGTTTTGATTGGCGCAATACCGGAATAAACCTCAATTGAGTGTAACTTGTTCCTGTTTTTAATAAAAGGTATAACTTTGGCGGAGGGGTGAATGAAGATCAGAGAAAAATAAACAAAGGCACAAATTTACTCCTTGACAGACGGAAATAAAAAGACTATACTTTGAACAAAGCGATTTGCTGAAATATATTTTTAGTGCAATTTGAGAGGTGGCAAATGAAGATTTCTGCGTTGATCCTGGGTGGTTTTATGATGGCCGCAACCGCTTTGCCGGGGGCCAATCTGGTGAAGAACGGCAATTTTACCGAGCTGAACAACCGCTATCTGCCCGTGGGGTGGGATGTCCGTAAATCCGCCGGAGCTTCTGCCGGCGTTAATCTGGGCGAATTCAAATTGCAGGTCAGCGATCCAGCTCAAGTGGCATTGGCCCTGCAGCGCAATCTGCCGTTGGAATCCGGCAAAAGTTACGTTGTCAGCTGCGAAGTCAAAGGTTCTGACGGGGCGGAATATATGCTCTACATGGAGTCCACTGTAACCAATAACGGCAAAAGCAAACTGACCAGCGCCCACACGCAGAAGCTTCGGGCTGCAAACGAGTTCAAAGTTGTCCGGTTTGTATATGATGTGCCGGCAAACTCCAAGGCTCCTTATGTGGTGCTGCGCGCGTGCAAGGGCGAAGTCAGCTTCAGAAATCTGGTGATCGAAGATCTGGCCGGCAAAACTCCGGCTGATTCGCTGATAAAGAATGGCTCGTTTGATCTGGTTGCCGGCAGCGCGCCGCAGTTCTGGGAAATGCGCGGGAATGGTTATTCTGTGGAAAGCGGCAGCGAAGGCAACTTTTTGCGTCTGCCCGGCGGTACGCTGGCCCTGCAGAAAAAACTGCCTTTGCAAGCCGGCAAACGCTATACAATGAGCGCACTGGTGCGCAGCAGCGATGCTGATAACCAGCTGGTTATCTACTTTGAATGGTCTGACGGCAAAAAACTGCGTTCCAGAATTTCGCCGCCGAAAACGGCCAGCAGCGAGTGGAGCAAAGTCGAGCTGGAACTTGCGTTCCCCGACAATGGCCGCAACGCTTACGTTGTTTTGCGGTCGGTCAAAGGTACGGTCGATTTCCGCGACGTAGCTGTAGTTGAAGTCAAATAACAGTTTTCCGATAGTTAAAGTTTATTACAAAAAAGGAGATGAATTATGTTGAGAAATGAAAATTCCGCCCATGGGCGGGTGAAGGAATCCTCCTTCACCCGCCCATGGGCGGGTGAAGGAATCCTCCTTCACCCTGATCGAACTCCTTGTCGTTATCGCCATTATCGCCATTCTGGCGGCGATGCTGCTGCCCGCACTTTCTGCCGCGCGCGAACGCGCCAGAACCAGCAATTGTTTGAGCAATCTTAAAAACCTCGGTCTGGCCTGTATGATGTATGCCGGAGATAACAAAGATTGTACGCCACTGGATGACGACAGCCGTTTGTGGCAGGCCGGAGCAAGATTGTCCGCTAACGATGGCAACTGGATCGGTGTAACCAGTCAGTATGTCAGCCGCGAAAATCTCGATCAGGATAAGCAGATCTACTTCTGCCCCTCGGCTTCCCCCGATCTGGATAACCGCGACAAGGAAAACAATCACCACAGTTCCAGTTACTCAACGAATTACCACAACGCCGGTTTGAGCCTCGGTCAATTCCAGAGTCCCACCGAAACTTTCCTGTTGATGGATGGTTTCCGCCTGTACGAAGACAAGAGTGTGCACAGTAACATTGCCAGTAAATACGTTTATTATCTCAGATCCGGCTCCAATACATTTGGTAAGGATGATATTTGCCGTCATGGTAAAAATGTCAATGTCGCTTATGTGGACGGTCATACCGAAGCAGCGCCTTACAGCGGTATTGAGTCGATGGGATTCAACTATTCCAGTCAGTGGATCCACAGATTCTGGGTGCATAACGGCACCAAAGGCTTTGCCGAACCGTAATATTGTTTAATATACAGTGGCATATTCTCCCTGAATTGTTCAGCGCAGTTCAGGGAGATTAAAAAATCAGACAAAAACCGATTGTATAGTAAAGAAAAAGTTGGTAAAAAATATTTTACCTGGTAAATTAACCATTATCTGTGCAAAAAGATGTTTTTGTTATATAAAAAGAAGTTTTTATTATAGAAAAATATTTTGCAAGGGTTAAATTAAGCTCAAAAGAGTTTTTACCAACTTTTAAAAAGGGAGATACATTATGAGTTTTGATTGGGATGGACTTTACAATCCGTTTTTTGCCTGGCGCTGCAGCACGCGCGATCCCGCCGCGATCTATCACGATGGCAAGTATTATATATATGTAACGATCCAGTTCAATCAGGAGCGCTGGGGTGCGCCTGAAGGCTACCAGATCCATTTGATCGTTACCGAAGATTTCCGCAATTTTACCAATCCGGTGCCGGTTACACCCAAAGGGTATGTATCTCCGGGCAATGTTATCCGCGCCAACGGCAAGTTTTATATGAGTATAACCCGTTATCCGTGGCCGACGGCGGTGTCGCTGATCGAATCCGATGACTTGATCCATTGGAGCGAACCACGCATTGTGGTGCCGACTTTCCACGGTGATTACTGGGGCAACGATGCCCACGGGCCGATCGACGGATATCTGGTGGAGTGGCGCAACCGTTACTGGATGTTCTACACAGATTACCAGAAAGGCACCCGCAGTCAGCATCTGGGGCTGGCGGTATCCGACGATTTGGTGAATTTTGAAAATCTCACTCCCGACCGGCCGCTGCTGGACAGCGATTTTTATAACGAAAACCGCGGCATAGAAAATGCTTCGATGGTTGTCGATGGCGATGACTTGTATCTTTTCTGTTCGGTGGGTATGCCCGACCAGAGTATTGCCGTGCTGAAAAGCCGCGATATCATGTCGTGGCCCAAGCTGGATAAATCAGCCGAGATCGGCGGCCTTAAACAGGAGTGGAGCAAGTTTGTGGCCTGTGCGCAATTTGTTGCCGACTGGCGCGAACAAAATGGCTACTGGACGATGCTGTTTATGGGGACCCGGCACTTCGACGCCCACGACCGCATGATGCTGGGCATGGCAAGATCCAAAGACCTTAAAAACTGGGAAGTGCTGCCCGAAGGTGTCCCGGAAGAAGAATATCTTGGCTGGTGCGAAAATTTCCACCAACGTTATTTGAATGGCGAACTGTGCGAAATGCCGGTCAAGGAGTGAGGTTGCAATGAATACAAGTCTTTTTAAGAAACGCTATACTGTTGGTACGCTGGAATACAGTTTCTGGCAGATGATGAATATCTTTTTCTGGATGCTGTGGGGATCAATTGCGTTGACTTCGCTGGGACAGACCTTCGGAGCTTCGACCAAGTTTCTTTACCGCGCCAACGGCTTGTCCGATACTTTTCTGGCGGTAGTTACCGGAACGATATTCGGGATGATCAACGTGGTGATGAACCCGGTTTTGAGTACCATGTCTGACCGGCATCGCGGCAGGTTGGGGCGGCGTGTACCCTATATTCTTTATACTGCGCTGCCGACAGCATTTTTTCTGGCAGCCATGCCGTTTTATCCGTATTTGATCAGGCTTCTGCCGGAAACGATCTTGGGATTCAGCACCGTATCACTGGTGTTCGGTGCCGGTTCGATCCTCTACTGGTTTTTCTATTTGTATGTGGCTATCCTCTACTTTTATCTGATCCCGGACGTGATCCCGGCGGAGTTGATGGGCCGCTTTTACGGTTTATTCCGTGTGTCGGGGGTTATCTTCGGCACGGCGTTCAGCTGGTGGGTATATAAGTATGTGCAGGATTTTCCGCAATACATTTATCCGGCATGTGCGGTGTTTTATCTGCTGACCATCGGCGGCATGTGCTACTTTGTGCGCGAAGGCGGTTATCCGCCGCCGGAAAACTCCGGCAGCAAGCTGCCCTGGTACAAAAAACTGGTTGCTACTGTAAAACAGTATATCAGTGATTGCTACGGTCACAAATATTATCTGGTCTTTTACATTACCGGTGTGGCGTACGGAGTACATGGCTGTATAAATATGTTTATGGACTTTTTCTACCTCGAAGGCTGTGGTCTTACCATGGCAGAGTTGGGAAAATTGGGGGCAATCCTGGGCGTGGTCGGCATGATCTCATGTTTTTGCGCCGGATTTGTAACGGATAAACTGGGCGCATTTGCCACTTCGATCATTTCTCTTTTGCTGTTGGCGTTGAGTTACTTCAGTTGTGGTATTTTTATCCATGGTTACACATCCGCTTTGATATTGCGTATTCCGCAGTCAGTGTTCGGTTGTATTTATGCCGTGGCGGCAGGGCGCATATTGGTGGAAGTTTATCCGCGCAGTAAGTTCGGTATGATGGCTTCCGGCAGTAACCTCCTGACATCGCTGGTGGCGGCACTTATCAATATACCTTTTGGCCTGTTCAGTGATTTTATGCGGAACTCGACGCCAGAAACTACGCTTATGATCGGTAAATATGATCTTATGCCGTTGCTGAAAGGGTACAGATTTACCAATTATTATGCCGGATTCTGTATTCTGGTTTCGATGTTGCTGCTGACTTACTTCTACTTCCACTACCAGCGCAAACGCGTCGGCAACGCCTTTGATGAGTAAAAATAAAATCAGGATTTCAACTAATTATTATGAATAATTCCAATAACATTAAAACCTATAAGTGCGGCACATTGCGCTACACCGTTATTCAGGTTTGGAGCGTGATGTTCTGGATGCTGTGGGGCGCGGTGGCCATGTCCATGTTGGGGACGACCTTCAACTCGGCAACGCCGTTTTTGTTCCGGAATCACGGCTTGAGCGATACTTTTCTGGCTGTGATCATGGGGACGGTCTTTGCGTGGATCAATACGGTGATGAATCCGGTTTTAAGTACGGTTTCGGATAATTGCCGCTCCAAATACGGCCGCAGAATACCTTTTATTCTTTACACGGCACTGCCGACGGCGATCTGCATGGCGGCTATGCCGTTTTATCCGTATTTGTGCAACTATCTGCCGCCGGCCTTGCTGGGGATCTCCACCAAGGCGCTGCTGCTGGGGTTCGGCGCAGTGATCTATCACATTTTTTATCTCTTTATTGCCATACTCTATTACTATCTGATCCCGGATGTGATCCCGGCGGATCTGATGGGGCGCTACTACGGATTTTTCCGGGTAACCGGGGTGGTGTTCGGGATCGGGTTCAGCAAATTCGTATTCCCTTATGTGGCCAGCCATCCGCAGATAATTTATCCGGCCGGCGCGGTGTTTTATCTGATTGCCGCATTGGCACTGTGCTTTTTTGTCCGCGAGGGCGAGTATCCGCCGGTGCCGGAAAAAGATGATACTCAACCACTTCTGAAGCGCATGGCTTCTACAGTTGCGGTGTATTGCAGAGAGTGTTTCAGCAAAAAGTATTACTGGTGGTATTATATCGCCGGCTTGGTGGTCGGCTTGAGCGGCTGTATCAATATGTTCATGAACTTTTTCTACCTTGACTCCTGCCGGATGGATATGACAAAGATCGGTGAATTAGGTGTTTATATTGGTATAATTACAGCCGTGGTTTGTCTGGCGGCCGGTTTTGTGGTGGATAAACTCGGAGCGTTCCAGAGCGCTTTGATTGCTCAATTTATGATGGCAGTCATCTATCTGGCCAGCGGTATTCTGATCAAAGATTTCACCAGTGCAGTCTTTTGGCGCGGTTTGCTGGCCGTATTCAGCGGTTTGAATGCAGTTGCTGCCGGGCGGGTGCTGGTGGAAGTGCTGCCCCGCAGTAAATTCGGCATGATGGCTTCCGGGCGCAATCTGCTGACGGCACTTTTTGTGGGGTTGATCAATTTTCCGGTCGGTCTGTTCAGCGATTTTCTGAAAAATGCCACGCCGGAAACCACCCTGATCTGCTGCGGTATTGACTTGATGCCAATGCTCAAAGGGTACCGTTTTATCAACTTCTGGGCCGGGATCTGCACTTTGGCCGGCGGGCTGATATTATTCTACTTCTACATGGTTCATCATCGCAAACGTACAGAAAAAGCATACGAGCTTTAATAATATATAATTATGTAAGAAGGAGATCCTGACATGCTGAAAAAACTCGGACTTTTGACTGCCGGACTGGCGATGGCCGGCGGAGTGGCTTATGGCGACAACAATGTAGTGAAAACGCTCAAAGTTGAATCTGTGGGCAACAAATCTGCTTTTGAACTCAAACTCACCGGATATGTTCAAGTAAGCAATGTCAAAAGTTCCGAGTTGACCTTTGTGGACAGCTCCGGGCAAAGCAAACGCGTTACGGTGCGCAACAATAAAGCGCTGGCCCGACTGCAGCCGGGCAAATACACTGTCAATGCCAATGACGTTACGGTCAAAAAAATCGGTGAAAACCTCTTTTACAGTGTGGTTGGCGCATATAATACCGACGAAATTGCCACTGTTACGGTCGATAATAAAACTTCCGGTAAAACCGGCATGTTTCTTTATAACTGGAACTATTTGCGGAACAATATTTTAGATCCGTTTGCAGTTATAACGCTCGGTTCGGCCTATGCGCCGGAAATCGATCAGTGGCGCGCCGAGGGCCGGATGGTTTTCCGCAACTGCAACGTAACCAATCCGGCTGATGGCAAACGCGGTCTGCCGTTCTGGGATGAACTGGGGGCCAATGCGCAAGTGGATGGTATCGGCCCGGATGAGTTCATTGTTCCGGCCGGGCGCAAAGATCCCAATGATGCTTCGTTGGGGTATACCCGGCCCGGACACGGGTTTACCGAAGCACATCTGCAAGGCATCCGCAACTGGTCAAAAAAATATCCGGATAAAACTTTTTACGCGTGGGTCGGCATTCCGTGGAACGGCGATTGTACGGCCATCAAACCGCTTTATGATGCCGTCAAAAGTTCACCCAACGGCGTGATCCTCTGGGAGGCTTATCTCTCCGGCGATGGCGGCGAAAAAGATCTGGCCAGAGTTTTTACCAACCGCGGGCGGGATTTCAAAGCAGTTTCCGGCGGCACATTAGCCGATTATATCATCGCCCCGGCCACCTATGAATACATGGACAACAATGGCGAAATCGACTTTAAGGTTCTGCTGGATTACCAGTTTCATTTAATGGCTACCGATCCGGTGTTTGCCGATCTGCGCGGATTCGGCATGTGGGTGGCTTACTACACCGAGCCGGAGATCTTGCGCTGGTACGCCAAATTGGTACAGCATTATGGCGTGGATGGCGAAACTACCCATCTGTCCGATAAGTACGGTTATAAACTTTACCCCGGAATTCTGGGCGGCCACAACTGGGACAACCGCCGGAATGACTGGCAACTGACCGGCAATGCTGCAATCGTGGATAAAAAAGCCGCCAAACTCAATCAGGGTTATCTGCCGTTTTCCAACCTGAACTTGCTGCGTCTGGAAGTCGGACCCGGTAAAAAAGGCGGTGTCAGTCAGGTGATGAAAAATCTGAAACCCGGCCAGCTTTATATGGTCAAAGTAAATTACTTTACGCCGGATGATCCGGAAAAAAGCGATATAGCCATAGATATATCGCTGGAAAATGCGGTGGTTCTGGAAAGCACTTTGCGCTATGTTCAGGACTTTACCCGCCGTTCGCCGCATGTTTACAACTTCCGCAAGATCGTTTTCCGCGCCGGCGATAAACCGGTCAGGCTGACCATTGGCGGACGGGTGGACGCAGCTCAATCCAAGGTGGTTATGATCGATCAGGTACAGGCCGCCCCTTACTTTGCAGAATAAAAACCGGTTGATTTAGTGATGGATCACCGCGAAAAACAATACCTGTCCAAGTACACTAAACTCAAACGGTTGCTCGAAGAACGCATCCGCAAAGGTTTTTTCCGCCATGGCGACGAGCTGCCGCCGGAAAAAGAGCTGGCTGATTTTTTTAACGTAAGCCGCAACACTGTCCGGCGGGCACTGGAATCGTTGGCAAACGAAGGGCTGGTCAGCAAACATCATGGCCGGGTAAGCCGGATATGTATTGATAAAACCGGTTCCGGTTTGCAGCGGGCCAACCGTCTGGCATACTTCAGCAATTATCTGCCGGGCATGGTTCACGTCAATATGGTGTACTGGAACTTGTTCGATCGTGTTATCGAAGCGGCGGCAGCGTATGATCTGGAAGTGGATTTTTTCAGCACCGAATCCCCGGATTGCTGGAGTATGTATCAGAAAAACCGTTCGATCTATATGGGGGCGTTTTCGGTTGGGGTGAACCAGGACAGTGTGTCGCGCGGGGTTTTTGAGCGTCTGGCAGCCATTCCGGATCTTATTGTGCTGGATGAACTCGAAAATATGCCCGGGGAATATTGTGTTTCGGTCGATAATTACGCCGGCGGCCGGATGGCGGCGCGGCATTTGCTGCAATGCAATCTGCGCAATATGGTAATGTTGACTCCCGACAGTGATTTTTTGCCGTTCAGGCAGCGGATCAAGGGCTTTGAAGATGAATTGAGCGAACATGGGCATGTAAACTGCAGTGTCCGGAAAATCATAGGCATCGACTCCGTGTTGAAGAGTGAACCGGGCTGGCTGGACAGCCTTCACCACCTGCTGCTGGATGCCGATGGTTGTTTCTGCTATTGCGATCTGCTGGCATTGCAGGCACTTAATGCCGCGTACTACCACAATCGGCCGGTGCCGGATTCTTTGAGCGTGATCGGTTTTGACGGTATTGCCATCGGGCAGCATACTTTCCCGCAGCTGACTTCGCTGGCACACCCCGCCCGTCAGGTGGCTGATGCGGCGATCCAAATGGCGTTGGCGCTTTATAATAAACAGCGAGTGCGCCGCAAGATTGTGCGCATCCCCGGTAAATTGCTGCCGGGCGAAACTACCAGAATATTCAAAGCATCAAGATAATATACCGAAAGGATCAGAATATTTTATGAACAAAGATTTTCCATGGTTCGGAGCCAGTCGTTTGTGGCTGGACGGAGCAACAAGCTGTCTGCATAAATTTATGGCTGTGCGCAAAAAAATCACACTGACCGGAAAGGTCGGTCAGGCGATTTTCCGGGTGATGGCCGATTCAGATTTTATTGCATATTTCGACGGAGTGGAAATAGGGCGCGGACAATTTTCTGACGATCCGGATGCTCCGACCTATACCGAAATAATTTTGAACGATCTGACTGAAGGAACTCATGTGCTGGCTTTGAGCATCTACCACAAGGGTTACAATTGCGCTGTTTATGCCGAAGGGTTGCCGGGGACAACTTTTGTGCTGGAATCCGACGGCCGGGCGCTGGCTGTTTCCGATGGCAGCTGCAGAGTGATCGCCACGCCCGGATTCCGTTCCGGCGCGATGCCGCTTTTGACCCCGCAATTGGGGCTGACCATGGAGTTTGATGCCCGGCAGTCGGTCGGTGATTGGACGAATACAGAATTCGATGATTCCACTTGGCAGACACCTTATGCGGAAACGGAAACCCGGACCATAACTTTGCGCCCGGCGGCGGCCCGCCCGGTGCTGGAAAAATTTGTGGCTGGAAAACGGATCAAAAGCGGTCTGATCAAATCCCGCGAAGAAAAAGACTCTTTTGCCAAAACCATGGCTGCAGACCACATATTCTATGATCACTTTTTACAGGCAGACAAATTGACCCGCCTCAAGCAAGTATCCTGCGGTTGGAGCCTGATTTATGATCTGGGCGAAGAAAAGGTCGGATTTGTGGAGTTTGCTCTGAATGCTCCCGCCGGTACGATCGTGGACTTTGCCCACGGCGAACACCTTGATGACGGCCATGTGCGCATGGAGTGTTTTGAACGCAACTTTGCCGACCGTTATATCTGTTGCGGACAGCACGATCATTTTCAGCTGCCGTTCCGCCGGATCGGGGGGCGTTATCTGGAATTTCATATCATACCGCCGGAAGATTGCGAAGAGTTGGAGTTTTTGCTTGCCGGAATCGCTCCGTGGACGCTTCCCGTACCGGAACCGGGAGCTTTTGAGTGTGGCGATGAGCAGCTTGAAAAAGTGCGCAAAGCCGCTGTCCGCACGCTGGAACACTGTATGCACGAACATTATGAAGATTGTCCGTGGCGCGAACAGGCGCTTTATACTTATGACTCGCGCAATCAGATGCTTTACGGTTACTACATCTGGGGCAACTACGATTTTGCTGCCGCTTCGTTGAATCTGATCGGCGGCGGGTTGCGCGAGGACGGGTTTTTGCGCTTGTGCCACCCCACGCGTCTGCCGCGCACGATCCCGATCTTCAGCATGATCTACCCGCTGCAGGTGTATGAACATTATCTTTACAGCGGCAACGATCAGGTTTGGCGGCAGAATCGTGATACGATCCACACCATGTGCCGTAAGATCATGGCCGCACAGGACAAAGCAACTACTCTGTATCAGGCGCTTGACCCGGATTTCTGGAACTTTTATGAATGGACTCCCGGTTTGAGCCACACGGTGATGAATGACGGCAGTATCCACAGTTTGTATAACCTTTATCTGGCCAATATGCTCGAAGCCATAGCCGGATTGGAAGCGTGGGACGGCAATGCTGCTGAAGCAGAAAAATATCAGGCCGAAGCAGTACGCATCCGGAACAAAGTCGAAGAACTTTTTTATGTGGAAGACTCCGATTGCTACGGTAGTTTCCTGCGTGATAATAAGATAACTGCTGACCGGCACGAACATGTTCAGCTGATGATGCTCTTTGCCGGAGCAGTTCCACCGGAGCGTCAACCCGGTGTCTTGCGCCGTTTGCTTGCCGGAGATGGCTCACTGATTCCGGTAACATTAAGCCCCATGCCTTATCTGGTGCAGGCAATGTTCAAATTTGATTACGGAGCAGAAGCGCGCAACTTTATCCGGCGCAAGCTCGAACAAAACTATTACCCCATGCTCGACGGACACAGCACTACTTTGTGGGAAACTGCCAAAGGCGGCGATGATTTTGTTTACGCCGGCAGTTTGTGCCACGGCTGGAGCAGTATGCCCGTTTACTATTGTGGGGCCGGTTTGTTGGGCGTAATGCCGTTGGAAAGGGGCTTCAAACGCTTCCGGGTGCGGATCTGGAGCGATAACCGCGACCATGCTTCCGGCGAAATACCCACCCCATGCGGCAAGATCAGCGTAAGTTGGCAGAAGAATGCACAACGCAAGTTCGATCTTACCGTCGTACACCCCGCCGGATTGGAAGCTGTTATCGAAGAATTCAGCGATACGCCGCTGGGCAAGGTGGTGATTTCCACAAGGTGATCGGATAAATAAAATCAGTTCTGCCGCGGAAAAAATCCTGCGGTGGAACGCTGTTTGAAAAAAAGTATTCCATCCGGTGGCAGGAAATATTCCCAATCGCCCCGGATGGATAT
This sequence comes from Lentisphaerota bacterium, assembly GCA_015061695.1. GTDB lineage: Bacteria > Verrucomicrobiota > Lentisphaeria > Victivallales > Victivallaceae > SIG78. The sequence goes on along the minus strand of SUWA01000042.1, from coordinate 7,808 downwards.
TTTTTGCATTTTTTTGCACATTGTTTTCTGTTTTTGAGTCAGGAAAAATTTGCAATATTGTCAAGTTACGTTATCGTAATCGATATACTCAAGCGTGTAATAAACCCAAAGGTGAAACGTTATGCTAAAAAATGTCGAACTCAAGCCGATTACCGGTACTTTTGTGAATATGCTCATTTCCGATACCGGTATCGTCAACGCCGGACTCAAAGAGTGGGAACAGGATTTCAAGATGATGAAAGCCATCGGCATGGATCAGCTTTTTATCATCCGAACCGAAGTTGAACAGAACGGCGTCCGCCTTTCTGCCGAAGACCCCCGTTCAACCACCTGGCCGGAAGATGAAAATCTGCTGGATATGGTTTTCCGCCTGGGCGATAAATATGATATGACCGTCTTCCTCGGTGGACCTGAAAGCATTACCAATCTGCATCTGGGCGACTGGATGAAAGAAGTCGATGACAACAAACGCTACTACGACCGCACGGTTGCCAAATATGCGCACCACAAATGCTTTAAGGGATTGTATGTAACGCTTGAAGCGCTGCCGTGGCACTTCAACTTCCTTGATATTTGCGCCGAAGTTCTTAAATACATGCACGCCAATTACCCGCACATGAAGACTTTTATGAGTCCTTCGTTCCGCGGGCCGCTGGGCGATATGAGCCGGCAGTACACTCCGGATCAGTGGGTGGATATCTACGGCAGATACTTCTTTGAACGCGTTGCCGGTATGCTTGACTACTGCGCCCCGCAGGATAAGATCGCTGCTCCGGCCTGTTTCTACGGCGAAATTCAGGATAACGGTCTTACCGAATGGTACACCAAGGTGGGTAAACTTTTCGATCAGTGCGGTATCGAACTCTGGAGCAATATCGAAACCTTCCAGCGCCCGTTCCCCGGTCACGGTGAACCGACCGGTGTTTTCCGTCAAGGCGACTACCGTTCGCTTTACATGAAGCTGCAGGAAGCTTCTCCGCTGGTCAAGCGCATCATTACTTATGAATATTTCAGCTGCATGAGCCCCAATACGGAATGGGGTTCAGCGCGCAGACTGCTTTCCCGTTATCTGGAAATCATCGGTAAAGATCCCAAACTTATCGATGAAATTTATAATTGATTTTCGTTCGGGGGATAAAAAGGCGGCTCGTTAATGGGCCGCCTTTTTTGTGCATTAATATTACCGTAAATTTGATGGATATACAACTTTTGACTCACAAGCGATAATATTGTCAACAATATTTTTTGCATTTTTTTGCACATAATTTTGTTGCTAACCCTTAAAATATAATTGCAATATTTTAAAGGCAGGTTATCTTAAAGCAAGTTATCGTTTCAGAGCGAGAATTGTTACAACAAACCAATGAAAGTGATTTGTCATGCTTAAAAATGTGGAACTCAAGCCGATTACCGGTACTTTTGTGAACATGCTTATTTCCGATACCGGGATCGTCAATGCCGGTCTCAAGGAATGGGAGCAGGATTTTAAGATGATGAAGGCGATCGGCATGGATCAGCTTTTTATCATCCGTACCGAAGTTGAACAAAATGGGGTTTGCCTTTCTGCCGAAGACCCCCGCTCGACCACTTGGCCGGAAGATGAAAATCTGCTGGATATGGTCTTCCGTCTGGGCGATAAATACGATATGACCGTATTCCTCGGCGGCCCCCAGAATATTACCAATCTGCATCTGGGCGACTGGATGAAAGAAGTGGACGACAACAAGCGCTATTATGACCGCACCGTGGCCAAATACGCTCACCACAAGTGTTTCAAAGGCTTGTATGTAACGCTGGAAGCATTGCCGTGGCACTTCAACTTCCTCGATATTTGTACCGAAGTGCTTAAATATATGCGTGCCAATTACCCGCACATGAAGACCTTTATGAGTCCTTCGTTCCGCGGGCCGCTGGGCGATATGTGCCAGCAGTACTCTCCGGATCAGTGGGTGGATATTTACGGCAGATACTTCTTTGAACGCGTGGCCGGTATGCTTGACTACTGCGCTCCGCAGGATAAGATCGCTGCTCCGGCATGTTTCTATGGCGAAATTCAGGACAACGGTCTGGCCGAATGGTACACCAAGGTGGGCAAACTCTTCGATCAGTGCGGCATCGAACTCTGGAGCAATATCGAAACTTTCCAGCGTCCGTTCCCCGGCCACGGCGAACCCTCCGGCGTCTTCCGTCAGGGCGATTACCGTTCGCTTTATATGAAGCTGCAGGAGGCCTCTCCGCTGGTCAAGCGCATCATTACCTATGAGTATTTCAGCTGCATGAGCCCCAATACGGAGTGGGGTTCGGCGCGCAGACTGCTCTCCCGTTATCTGGAGATCATCGGTAAAGATCCCAAACTTATCGACGAAATTTACAATTGATTTTTTGATCGGTGGAATCGGGGCTGTTGCAAAACTGTTTTGCAACAGCCCCGCTTGGTATTATGAACAATATAGCCAGCCAACAGCTCATGCGGCGGAACGCCGCAAAGCCCGGTCAGGGCCGCGAACGCATGAGAGGGCAGTTTGCCGGATATATTCCGGCAAACCGAGCGGAAAAGTTCCGCGAAGCCGAACGGAGTTGAGCGAAGCTCCCGGCGTTTGAGGGAACTTTTGCGGTAAAACCGCAAAAGTTGGTAAGGGAGCGGCAGCGACCGCTCTAATGTAAAGTCGCCAAGTAATCTCGCGCTGGATATAGCGGCCAAACGAGCAAGGGAGGTCCAGGAGGGCAATGCCAATGCCCTCTTGGGATGCGCAAACTCTACAATGCTGAATAACCCGTACAAGTCTTGAAGCGCATTTATAATGATGCCAACGGCTGCCCCTCAAAGCAAATTTATGAGAAAATGCAAAAATATAACGCAGAATAACCTGATATGTTACATATTTGAGCTTAATTACTACAAAAAAAGTGTTGCAAAACTCGCAGAGTTTTGCAACCCCCCCTTTTTTTATCCTGATAAAAGGATATCGCTTATTTCTGGAAGCTCAACACCAGTGCTTTGGCTTGGAATCCGGCTTCCCAGTATACTTTCAAGACATCGTGCAGTTTGTCGGAGTTGGTTTTTTCGCGGGCGATTTCTGCCTTTTCAAACAACTTGATCGGCGCAACGCAAGGAATCTGCAAACGCTTACATTCCGCAATGTTCCGCAATGCGTGCAGCCGGGCCGTACGAATCAGATAGTGCAGAAATGCACTGTTGCGGTAATGTATATTGCCATTCTCATCCTTGTACATGCCCAGTTCCACACTGTGTTTGATCAAAAGCGTACTGGCGCGTGAAAACATGTCAATCGAGGCAAAGGTCGAGGCCACAGCCTGATAATCTTTGTTCTGCAGATCGGAACCGAGTTCTTTGATGTTGCGATACATATACATACAGGTCTTTTGGCTGTAGCGGTAACTGGCATAGGCCGGATCGCTCAAAAAGAGCTGGGTTATGACCTGACCTTGAGTCTGCTGTTTGTTTTCCTGAATTTCGGCAATCACATTTACTTCCAGAGATTTATCTGCGGCCAGCCAGCCGTTGTAGAAAAGCCGGCTGGTTTCCACCGCCCGTCCGTTGCTTTTGATCTGGTTGAGCTGCGCAACCAGCTTTATGCGCGACTCACTTTCGGACTGCCAGAAGAATTCCAGCGATTTGAGCATGACCATTTTGTAATCGATCATCCGCAGGGCGTTTTCGATCGTTTGGTTGAAAACTTCATCTGATACATCTTCTGAATTGATTATTTTTTCACGCTGCTGCTTGGATATCGGTTCGCGGAAGTGGTAATAAAAGATTTTACCCAGCACCAGATGTATACCCAGCGGATTCTCCAACTGCGCAGAAATTTCTCTGATCTTGTCGTTATCCGGGTAGAACTGTATTTGCTCCGGCGAGAACTGATTGTTGTAGTTGTTCAACAGCTTATCGAAGTATTTATTGTAGTCATCAATACCTTCGAGTATCTGTTCGCTGGAGGATGACCCGAGTTTGCCCACCATCGGGTCATTCTGATCTATGAGCGCTTGCAGCGTTTTATCTTTGGCTTTTCTGCCTTCCCAGACGATACAGCTTTCAAGCAACATATCCCGGGCAGTAAAAAGTTTGCCGGATTTGAAAATCGAAACAGCTTCATCCGGAACCAGATATTGATAAAGAGGCGATTTTTCCAACTCTTTCTGTTCGGATTTGGAAAGCGCAGAATAATTTTTCTGCAATGATGCCAGACAAGTTTGATATTGATCGATCAATTCCTTTTCCAATTCCGGCGAAAGTGCGCAAATTTCGCGCTCATTCAGCGGCGGGTAACTCGGCATGGGCAGTTTATGCAGAAAGGCATACGCTTCGCTGATATGCTCCACCGGATGGATCTGCATACCCAGCGTTTCGGCTTCCTGAAACAAATCGACCATGCTGCCGTCGCTCTGCTGTTCAAATCGCAAAAAAGCCGGTATACAGATACGTTTGATGCCGGAGCGGGAGGCTGCCCGCATCTTGAGCGCTACGCCGCCGACCAGCCCGACGGTGCCATCGGGCATGATAGTACCGGTCATGGCAAAATCCTGCGGAAAATCCCGCCCGTCGATGGCGGAAAGGATCCCCAGACAAATCACTCCGCCGGCTGAAGGACCATCCACAAAATCGGAAAAATCGATCCCGATACGCACTCCGGTCATCAGGTCGTTGCGCAGCATTGCCGCAGTGATCGCTGCCTGCCATACGCTGGTGCGGATGGTGTTGCCGCTGCCGCCGGGAGTGTTGTCCGAAATACTGATCCGCAAAGGTTCTGTTTTGCCGGTATTCCGGTATTCAAGATGGATGCGGTCAAAACTGCCCTGGTTGGTGGCACTGTTTACGGTCAGGATCGGTAATTCATATTCTACTGCGCTCAACGGTATCAAGCTCATGCAAAACAAGCAAACTGCAACGGAAAAGATTTTCTTCATTTTAACATTTATGCTGCGTTACTTTTGAATTGGTAAATCGCAACATCCCCCTTGGTTTTAGTTGTAATTTAAACAGTTGATCAAAGCTGATTGCGGTTATTCAGTGCGGCCAGAATAGTGGCACTGTCGGCGTAAGCCAAGTCGCCGCCGGCCGGCAATCCTTGAGCCAGCCGGGTTATTTTTCCAACCTTATTTTCAAACATTCTGGCCAGATATAGTGCAGTGGCACGGCTTTCCACATCGCCGCCCAGTGCCAGAATCAGTTCTTTTACCTGACCTGACTCCAGTCGTTGAGCCAGCACTTCGATATGCAGAGCATCTTCGCTTTCATCATCCAGCGGAGAGATCTTGCCGCCCAGTACATGATACAAGCCGTGGTAGCCGCCGGATTTCTCGATATTGGCGATCCGGGTAAAATCCTCTACCACGCAAATAAGTGATTCATCACGCCGCGGCGACGCGCAAATTGCGCACTTTTCGCCATTTTCGGTAAGATTGCCGCAAACCGGACACGCACTGATGCGTTCCGGCAATGACGATACTATTTCGCCGAAAAGTTTCAGTTCGCCAGCCGGAAGTTTGAGCATACCCAGCGCCATGCGCTCGGCACTGCGCCGACCGATGCCGGGCAAACGGCGCAATGCGCTGATAAGCTCTTCTACTGCTTCCGGATAGCTGCCGGGCGTCTGATCCATGGATCACTCCTGTTAAAACAAACCGGGGATATTCAAGCCGCCGGTGATTTCCTGCATCTTGCTCTGCATGGCGCTTTTGGCAGCGGCCAAAGCCGAGTTGGTCGTGGCGGTTACAATGCTGCCCAGATTTTCGTTGCCGGCGATCGAGGAAGCGATCTTGATATTTTTGATCTGGAAATCGCCGCTGACCACCACCACCACTTCCTGATCCGGACTGGAGGCGCTGAACTCGGTGCGAGCCATTTCTTCTTTCATCGCTGCCATATTTTTTTGAATTTCTTTGGCCTTTTTGATCATATTGGCCATTTCACCAAGACTGCCGAACATATAACTTTCTCCTTATGAATAAAATTTGTTTTTCAGGCATGTATATCGACGATTTCGCCGCCGAAAAGATCCAACACTTTCTGCACCGGCGGCAATTTGGCCGTAGCTTCGACCTCTTCGACTTTGTGGATCACACTGCGTTTGCTGTATACATAGTCGCTTTCTTCAAAGCTCATATTGCTTTCGTCAGGCAAATCGCCGTTCAAATCAATGAACTGTTCAAAGTTGCTTTCCGGAATATCTCCGGGGGAATCTTCCAGGGGATCAGCAACCGGTGCCGGTACACTCTGGATCGGTTCAACATATTCTGTTTCAATATCTTCTGTTATGCTGTCTGTGCCGGTGATTTCAGACGGAGTAATTGCTTCCGACGCGGCCGGTGCAACTTCAGTTTGCGGATTTTCTGGTGCGATTGCAGAAGCACTCTTAAAGTCGATCAAACTGGCCCAGTTGCCGGTGATTTGCTGCAGCAAGGTCAAAAGTTTGAGCCGGTTGTCGCGCAATATTGCAATTGCGGCGGCTGGAACTTCCAGCGTCAGCACTGCATTGATCAGCGATACTGCATGGCATTGCTGAAGCGCATCGGCAAAGATTTCGCCTTGCGAGGCTTGAAGCATTTTCTGCAGAAGCGCTTCGTGTTCAGTCAGATCCATTGCCGGAGCAATTGGCTCAATATTTTGCTTGGGCGTTTGCGGTTCCTGAATATTTTCTGCAACGTCTGCAGCTGGTTCGATCACAGCCGATTCGATAATTTCCTGAACAACTTCCGGAATTTCCACTTTCGGCGCCGCGGCCGGTTCGGGAGTTGCGGCTGGTTTGATTTCCAGTTGTGCGGCAGGAGATTCGATATCCTTAACTTCGCTTGCCGGAACAACTTCCGGTGCCGTTTCGAGCGGTTTTACTTCAGGCTGAACCGGGGCAGGGGATGCTGCGGGGGGAGTCATTGCCATCGGTGCAACTTTTTCCACCGTGGTTTCTTCCGGCAAAACCACCGGCATGACCGGTACTGCCGGGCGCTCCTGAAAACTCGGCAGGCGGTCAACAAATTGCAATTCACCGGCGCCGCGCAGCTGATTCAGGCGGTTGAGTACATCGCCCACCGTAGGCGCATGAGCTTCGTGCATAGCTTTAAGCAGAATCGATTCCAGATAGATCGCTTTGTTCAGCGCTTCGTGCAGTACCCGCCCAACCGGGGCAAGGTTTTCCATAAAGCAGCGCAGCACACCGGCAGTGGTCAACTGCGAGAGTTTCCGGCAGCGGGCGAGTTTTTCGTCATCAAAATCCAGCACTGCTTCCGGAGTGTTGAGGATCTGCATAAGTTCAGCCCCGCGGAGCATTTCCAACACATCGTCAAAGAGTGTTTCCAGATTCCGTCCCCGTCCGGCGAGCTGATTTACGATCGTTACCACTGGGCCGGGCTGGTTCTGGAGCATGGCTGCAATGAGTGTATCCAATTCCACGGCATTGGTCAGCCCGAAGAGTTCCAACACCTGTTCAGCGGCGATCTCCTGATCTTTGCCGCCGAAAAATGCCAGCATCTGTTCCAGCGAGGACTGGGCATCGCGCATACCGCCTTCGGCTGCCCGGGCAATGGCGCTCAAGGCTTCGGGGGCGATCTTGACATTTTCGCTTTCGGCGATCAATTTCAGGCGCTGCAGAATCAGATTCCCGGCAATGGGACGCAAGTCAAAGCGTTGACAGCGCGATACGATCGTCGGCAGCACCAGATGCGCTTCGGTCGTGGCAAAGATGAATTTGACGTGCGCCGGAGGTTCTTCGACTGTTTTCAAAAGCGCGTTCCACGCCGCCTTGGAAAGCATGTGGACTTCGTCAATGATATAGATCTTGTATTTGCTG
>SUWA01000041.1 GCA_015061695.1 Lentisphaerota bacterium | reverse complement strand
GATTTAGCTCGATTTCTTTGTGTGATTTGAACTACATTCAAATTCAATGTAAATTGTCAGGTTACATCGCACTATTCAATTTTCAAACAACTTTCAGCATTCAATGCTGATCGCTTATTAACATCGCTTTAACTGTTACCAGTTGCGGCGTGATGTTTAATATATCACAAGTTTGACGTTTGTCAAATTTTATTTTGAACTTTTTTCAAACTTTTTTATTTCAACCTCGCCGGTCGCTTTCCAGCGTTTTGCGGCGTGAGGTTTAATATATCACAGTTTTGAAGTTTGTCAAACTTTAATTCAAACTTTTTTGAAAGTTTTTTTGCAGCTCCGCTGCTCAACGCTTTCCAGCGTTTTGCGGCGTGAAGTTTAATATATCACAAAAATTTAACTTGTCAAATTTTGTTTTGAACTTTTTTGAGATTTTTTTGTCAGCTCCGCAAGTTCAAGCTCATGCTCAACTCGCAACAGGGCTTTAAATTGCCACAACTTCACAAAATTGCAAATTTAAAATCTAAAATTTTACGAATTTTTATCTTATCCCACCCGCAAGATACTCTTTTGAACGTGTAAAATGTAATCTTTGCTTTCTCGATCAAGTTTATACCGGCTTGTTTACTATATCCGGGAAAGACGCATAAAGTTTATTTTCAATCCATACAAAAACCCGCTTCCGGACGGCAAATCCCCCCCCCCGGGAGCGGGTTTATATACTATATATACAGCAGATTGGTTACTTCTTGCGTACCGTGATCTTGCAATTGGCCGGCAGACCGAGCTTTTCGAGCCGCTTGGACATTTCGGTATTCTTATCATCCAAACTGCCCGGGATCTCGACTTCAACAAGATTCTTGCAGCCGTTAAAGGCCTTGCCGCCGATTTCGGCCACGTCATCAGCTACAACCACCCGGGTCAGCTTTTCGCAGCCGTTAAAGGCTTCCGGAGCGATGCTTTTGACTTCGGCCGGCACTTCGTATTCGCCTTCGATCGTATTGGGCACATAGATGAGTTTGCGGTCGTCCTGCTTTTCTTTATCATCGGACTGAATGTTGATCATGTTGAAGATCTCACCCTTGTCGCCGGTTTGAAAGTAGATATTACCGCTGTCGAGCCGGACACCGGCAACCCCGATAAACGCGCCGTCGGCAATCGTGTTGACACTGGCCGGCAACGTTACGCTTTTGATATTTTTGCAGCCTTTGAACAGCTCTTTACCCAGCGATTTGACTCCGTTTTCAAACGTAACAGACTCCAGAGCAGTACAATTTTCAAAAGCCAGATTACCGATTTTGCGCACATTGCCCGGGATCACCACATCAGTTAAACCTTCACAGCCGGCAAATGCTTCTTCGCCGATCATAAAAGTTTTTTTGGAAATAACGATATTGGTCATTTTTTTGCCGTTCTTAAAAGCCTTGCCGCCGATCCGGTCGACTTCGGGAGTAGTGTAAACGCCCGTCAAGGCTGCCGGCGGCACAAAAATGAGCTTGTTATCTTTTATATCGACGATTTCGCCATTCTTTTCTTTGCGGAAATCGGGGTCATCGTCGCGCAGATTGACCTGGTATACGCCGACAAACGCGCCATCAGCAACCACCCGCACACTGGCTGGGATCGCCAGAGGATTGTTGGCAAAGTATGCGCAACCGCGGAAAGCCTCGGAACCAATGACTGACAAACCTTCAGGAATATCCAACTCTTTGAGTGCGGGGCAGTCGGCAAAGGCTTCGTGGCCGATGGCGCTGATCGAGCTGGGGAATTTTACGGAAGCAAGATTCTTGCAATCGGCAAAAGCCCGGGGGCCGACAGTGGTAACACCTTCGGGGATTTCGATTTTTACGATCGCATCGCGCTTATCCTCCTGCACGCCGGATACAACTTCGCCGGTTTCGTTGAGCCGGATAAACTGTTTTTCGGCCAGACTGCGGCGTTCAGAAATCTTACTCTGGGTATACACTACATAGAGCATGATCCCGACAATGATAAGTGTGGCAGCCGTAATGGCGGCAGTTACCAGCCAGAACATACTTTTGTTTTTTTGGGGTGAAGCAGTTTCCTTTTCCATCTTTTCCTCTCTTTTTCTTTTTTATATGATCAAAAATTTTTTTCAGCTCTTTGCGGCAGCTTTTCCGGATAAACCCATCCGGCACATTGAAAAACTTAATTTCAGCCACTGCCATGCCCTACAATAGCATGGATTCCGGTATTTTCAACCCTATACGTTATATATATAAGGAAAAATAACTCAAAAATCCCCCCCGCTGCCGCCAAAACAGTTTCAATAAACGGCATTCCGGACTAAAAACCGGATTTTTCAACCTGCTGCCGCGCTGTGCTGAAGAAAAAATCTCAAAAAAACACTCCTGCCGTTTTTTCAAGCCTCCGGACCTCCCTCCAGTGCATTTCTATGCAGAAAACAGTGTTTTACAGTAAATGTAAAAAGTGTCAAAGATGCCCCCTTGCGCCCTTGAATTGACCATAAAATCATTTATAATAGAAGTGAAAATCAAAAAAGCAGGAGCAATTCACAGGGAGCAGTTATGCCGGATACCAAACATATTTCTATAGCCGAGCGACTTAAAATGCGCATTATGGCCGGATGTTATTCAGTAAAACTGCCGCCTGTGCGGGAATTATCCAAAGAATTCAATGTTTCAAGCCGCACCATGACCAAAACTTTCCATGCGTTAACCGAAGCAGGTATCATTCTGCCCAGCGCACGGGGTACTTTTATTGCGCCGGAATTCAATCCAATAACAGCACGGCGGCTGGTTGCAATCATCTTTCCCGGTCCGCCGATCACTCCTCTGGCTGAAGATAAATGTTTCAATGCGCTTTGCAGCTATATCAACGGTATCGGTGCCCAATTATTGCTTTGCGGAACCTCTACAGATCAGCATCAGGATTGGATCAGCGCGCTCAATGATGCCAGAGTTGAGGGATTTATCTTTCTCTACAGCAGTATTACAACCGAAATTGCGCAAATGCTCAATCAGCGCCGCATACCTTATGTATCGTGCAACTGGCATCCGGAAAATTCTGATATCATCTGGGTGGATTTTGATTGGGAATCCACTCTCAATCAGCTGGCAGAGCAACTTATCCGCCGCCGGATAAAGCGCATTGCAGTTATTCAAAGCTCGCAGCAGGATGAGTTCAAAAAAATGCTTTATTCGGCATGGAACCGGGTTTGCCGCCGTAATTCCATTACAGATTATGGTGATGGCGGCGAAAATTTTGACGGATTTTTTGAGCACGATGCTCCGCCACAGGCAATTATAGCCCTGCACCCGCAGAAACTGGCAGATCTGACCGAACGATACCGACAATCCGGCCGGAAGTTTCTGACCATTGCTTACGGCAAAATCGGCGAAGCAGATTCGCTGGGATTTGTCGGGCGGGACTGGTTGCTACTGGCTGAAAATGTCTGGAACATGCTCACATTGCAATGGAAGCGGCAATTATCATCTGCCGAACGTACCCGGCGGCTCAAGCCGCTCATCCGTATTATTTTTGATTTTGATATGCTGACTTAACAACTTTATTTTATCAACCCCGAAAAGATGGAGGAAAAAATGAAAAAACGTTCCCGATTCACCCTGATCGAACTGTTGGTCGTAATCGCGATCATCGCAATTCTGGCAGCTATGCTGCTGCCAGCCTTGAGCGCCGCCCGCGAACGCGCCAGAGTTTCTGACTGTACAAGCAAACAGAAGCAATACGGTCTGGCAGTACACATGTACAGCGCAGACAACAAGGATAACATACCTTGTGTCAACCGTTTTGACACCGGCGGAAGCATCAGCAACGGCGTTTCCAAACGCGGTCCGATCCTGCTTTACATGGGCAAATATTTCAGTGCAATGTCCGCTACCGGTACCGTGACCAGCGATGGTTTTACTGCAGCGGATGCGCCGAAAGTGGCTAAAGATCTGGAAGCATTCATGCGTTGTCCCTCGGATACAGTTTCCTGGGCGCCCGGCGAAACCGATGTTATTCACAGTTATTGGGTTCTGGTTGCTCCGGTAACTGGTTTGACGCACCTCAACCCCAACACCGCTGATTACAGGGTTTCGGTCATCGGCCGCGACAATCCGGAAATGCCTCACCGTTTTGACGGTACCTACACTACCGCCTGGAATCGTACATTCAATCATCCCAATACAGTTACCGTACTCAAACTGGGCGGCTGGGTAAAAAGCAAATCCGTTCAATCGGTCAAAACCAACAATTCGGCGGCACCCTGTCAAGCTGACTTCTGGATTGCGGACTGATCATGAAAAAAATTTCAGCGTACATTTTTTCTGGAGCAGTATTTTTACTGTCGGCAGTGCTGCCGCTTGAAGCAGCGGAAGTCTTTGGTGGAGCGATCCTTAAAAAAAGTTCCCCGGATAAAATTCTGGTAACTTTCCCCGCTGTGCAAGGTTGGCCGCAGCTGCGCATTGCCATTCCGCCGCAGAAATGGGGCAAGGGCAAGGTGAGCTTTCAAGCCAGAGTGATTGAACCGCTTGATTCTGCATTGCCGGGTGGAATCTGCGTGCTTTCCGAACACCCACGCAACCGGATTGCTGCGCGCTATATCCATAAAGAACTGCACGGCAAAACTCCTGTAACGCTGGAGTTTGCACACAAAAGTGGTTCTGCCCCGGGATTTCTGGTGATTGCCGCCAAAAATCCCACCGCTCCGATCACTCTGGAAATAAGCAAGATCGATGTCGGCAAGGCCGCTGCCCCATCAACAATACAATTCAGTAAACAGAAACTGGAACCGATCAAGCCGCTTATATTTAAAGGTAAACCTTTTTTCCCGCTCGGCGCCTTTGACTCCACGCCGATTGACGCCAGCGGCAAACTGGGCATGATCGACCCGGATTTTCTTGCCGCCGGAGGTAATATTACTGAATTCGGCGGACTTCATCTGGAGTCTGCGCATGATTTTGCCACCCACGGCCAACCGGCGATCTTTGCCGCGCTGGAAAAAATCAGCAGTGACCCGGCTTTTGCCGATGTGGCGCTGGTTATTGAAACCGGAATCGAATTTTTCATGCGTCCGGCAACGGCAGCAGAAAAAAAGCACGGTATAAGTTTTGTCCCGCTTGCAGAAGCCGAACGTGCCGCTGCACTCAAGCGTTACACCACCGAAGTAAAAAGACTCGCCAAGTACGAAAATATCATCGGTTACACCGTTGATGAACCGGAAAACTGTCTGCATCCATGGTATAGTTGGGCGTGCAAGGATGAATGGAACGCCAAACGGGATCTCGGACTTTGCGGAATTATGGAAGAAATTTTTCTGCCGATGCAGCAGATCATCCACACCCATCACCCCAATGCCAAAACCATGCCGATCCTTGCATGGTGGACCACTTACAAACCCGCAGGGAATATTTACGATGTTGTCATCGCTAATGAATATCCGCGCCGGGGCAAGCCGGATATTGAATTTGCGTCCGACCTTTTTATTGTCAACTACGATGCAGGAATGGCGGCAGCGGCGGCCAGAGCCAACGGCAAAACCGCCATCTATATGCCGCCATGTTTTGACAATTGCCCCGGCAACTATCGTTATCTGACGATCAGAGAGCAGCTCTATGTAATGTTTGCGCCGCTGACCCGCGGCTGTATGGGCTTGCATCTGTGGCGTTTGCAGCGGGCAAGTGATTTTCACCGTAAAACGGTGGTATATCCGGCGATGAAAGAGGTGCATAAGCTCAAAGATTTTCTGCTGGGCGAATGGTGCGATGAACTGGTCATCAGCGATCACGATACAGCATCAGCAGATTATCTCAAAAGCTTTGCCGAACGCTCACCCATGTTTGAGAAAGTCAGCTCCGGCAAACTTATCCGGGTGGAAAATCCAGTGCCGGATGTAAGTTACTGTCTGCGCAAACACCCTGACGGACGCTACTGCCTGATTGCAGTAAATAACCGGCGGGAACCACTGGAAGTGCAGTTCCGTTTGGCAGTTGACCGACTGCCGGAAACTATGATCGACAGCATCAATGCCAGCGACCGCATCAACGTGAGCGGGGCCTCGGTTTTTACTGTAAAATTCGAGCCATTCGGTGTTCACGCCTACATCTGGTGATTTTTTATGAGCAGCAAGTTTGATTATCTGGACAATAACTGGGATCTTACAACTCTTCCGCAATGGGGGCCGTATGCGCAAAAACTATTTGGTCTTTCACATATAGCCGACCCGGAAAATGGGATCAGATTGGATATAACCATTGTACCAGGCTTATACCGGAGAAAATTTTTCCTTCCGGATATGCTGCACGAGAGTTCCGGCTGGCCGGATTCTGCAGTCGCCGACTTGAAAAATTACAGTTATTTCCAGAAACTTGCTGACGATGGTAATATCAGCTGCCGGACAAGTTATCTTGAGCTGGAAAAAGATCTTTATCTGATCAGGAACTGTGTGGAAAACCATACCGATGAACATCTGGAACTGACCTTTTCCACGCTGGCAACCATTGCCGCTCCAGCGGCAATGGCCTGTTGCGCGCCGCAAGATGTCTGCTGGATCGATGCTCTGGACTATCATACGTTGAACTATGCCTGTCAGCGACGCGACCGGCATCTGGTCTACTGCGGCGGACGGCGCGGTGAAGAAAAACGCGTACCCGATGCAGTCAACGGTGTATGCCTCGGTCAACCATTTTATGACCGGAATCTGCCGTGTTTCGGAGAAAATCACGGCGATCGGGTTATGTATCAAATCACTGGCACTGCTGCCGGCAAAAATTGTTTTCTGTATATGCGCGCAAAACTCCCTGCCGGTCAAACTCTGCAGCTGCAAATCAAAACCGATTCCGGCATGACAGATAAAAATCTTACCGGCAGCGGCGCTTTTGAGCTGTACGATCTGGGTAAATTGCCGGATAATTTAAATTCATTCGAACTTTTTTCCGGCGGAATTGCCGGAGGCTTGCGAATCGATGGCCTGCTGATTGTACCGGAAAAATATACCACCATGCAGCCGGGAAAGTGGTTCACCCCGTTAAAAAGTACCTGCAAATTGAGTTTTGACTCCGCTCCGGCGGAAAAACAGCTCAAGCTGCACTTGATCACCCCCGCTGAACAACAGAATTATTTGATCAAAACACTCTCTTTTACCGATACCACACTCCGCAGTTATCACACTGCCGATCCCGGCGAACTGTTCCGGAACAATGGCGGTATGCGCAATAAAAATTATCCGCCCGCCGGATATATTTTTGATGCTGATGAGCCTTTGTGCTGCGAGATTCTGGCCACTGCCGCAGCAATCCCGGCCCGCAGACAGAAAATATTTTACACGCTGGTGGTTGACATCCGGAAAAATTCCGCAGAAAAAATTCATTACTGGGAAAATATCTCCCGTCTTGAACAATATTTTCTGCAATCCGATTCTGCCGGTGATCTTCCACAGCAAAACTGCCGAGGGGCCTTGTTCCGGCACAGCATCGAACTGCTCAAAGCAGCTTTGATGACCAATGTGAGTTTCCCGCTCCGGCTCAAACAAAAGTTCATCCGCGCCTATGTGCCGGATAAATATTACAATGCTGTTTATTGCTGGGATGCCGGAATCACCGGACTGGCGCTCAGCGAGAGCTCGGCAATTATGGCATCGGAAAATCTCAACAGCGTTTTGACTATGCCTGATGATGACGAATGTGCATTTATTCTGCAAGGCACGCCCGTTCCGGTACAGGCATATTTGTATATGCAGTTATGGAACCGTTATCACGACCGGGCAATGCTGGAATATTTTTATCCCAAACTGCAGCATTATTACAATTTTATCACCGGCAAGACAGCCGGTTCGACTTTCCGGCAATTTTCCAGCGGAATTTTAAGCAGTTTTGATTACTTTTACAATTCCGGCGGTTGGGATGATTATCCGCCGCAATGGAGGATCTTTCAGGAAAAAAGCTACCACATTGCACCGGTGATCGTTACCAGTCACGCTATCCGCTTCGGTAAAATTCTGGCTGGAGCGGCTGAACTGCTGGGCAAATACTCCGATCAGACGGAATATAAGTCAGATTGTCAGAATTTGACCGAAGCATTACAGAAATATGCTTTTGATCCCCAATGCGGATTTTTCAGTTACTGCGAACATGATCCGGATGGTTCGTTCAAAAATATCTATCTGCACCCGGAAAGCCGAACCAATTACAACCTCGGCATGGACGGAGCTTCACCGCTGCTGGCTGGAGTTTGCAGCGAAAATCAGCAGAAACATCTGTTTGATTTTTTGGCATCGCCCGAACATTTTTGGAGCAATGCCGGAATGCTCGCGGTAGATAAATCTGCCCCTTACTTCCAAACAGACGGCTATTGGAACGGATGCGTGTGGATGCCTTATCAATGGTTTTTCTGGAAAGCGGCGCTGGATCACGGTCACAGTAAATTTGCGCGGCGTATTGCTATGACCGCATTGAAAATATGGCAAAAAAACACCGATGCGACCGGGTATTGCTTTGAACATTTTTCTCCGGAAGGGCAAGGCGGCGGATGTTTCCACTTCGGAGCGCTTTCCAGCGTACTGGTAAATTTTTACAACGCCTGTTTTGAGCCTGGACATCTGGAAGGCGGTTTTGACTGCTGGATCGACCATGTTGTCCGGTATCGGACCGACCATTTGCAAGCAAATTTGCGTTTGCGGGGAAATTTTACCAGCACACTGATTTATGTACCGGAAAATCCGGAAAATGAATTTGAAGCATTTTTCAACGGTCAGAAACTTACCGGTGAACGCACCCCGGAAAAAAACCTGGAACTCCTGCTGCCGCCTGATTCTGCGGGCATATTGGAAATCCGGCCCCGGTAAAATTGCTCTTAACTAACCGGGCTGTGGCAAAACACTTTAAGGTTTTGCCCCTCCTATTCTTATTATACCGATGCACCATGCGACGGTTCTTCAAAGTATTTTTCCTGTAAAAGAAATGTCAATCTCATTAAAATAAAATCTCATAAATCTATTTAAATAATACAGATACAAATAAAATATGAAAATTTTTTCATATTCAGGCTTGACATTTTCTTTTTAAGAATTATATTTATATTGAAATATGAAATCAATCAAAGGAATCATGTCCCCATGAGCCAAGCAGTATTAAAAAAAATTGCCGAAATATCCGGCGTTTCCATAACCACCGCCCATCGGGCATTGACCGGTCATCCATACGTCAAGGCAGAAGTTAAAAAGAAAGTTCTAAAAACGGCTGCATCCTTCAACTATGTGCCGCCGCAAGTGGCGCAAAAACATCAGATAGCAGTTTTGATAAGTGCCAATCCGGAACCGTATTTGAGTTTATACCGCAGTAACATACTGGGGATGATCCTGGCAGAGTGCGGCAAACGCGGTTTGGGGGTGGAAGCGGTCATATCGGAGAATTTACAGGTACTCGACGATCACTTTTTGCGTTATGCGTTGATTTGTCAAAGCACTTTTGATGTCAAATTATTGAAAAAATATAAAAATACTGCTTTTTTTTCAATGAACTCTCTGCACACCCAATACCCCGGAACTGCCACTGATGAAATCCAAACCATCCGGCTGGGTATGGATTATCTCTACAACTCCGGTCACCGCCGGATTGCGGCAGCAGTCCCCATGTGGGAAAATGACCCGGTGATTGACTTGCGTCTGCAGACCTACTATGACTTCTACCGGGAAAAAAATCTTGATTACCGCAATGTTCTGCGGGTTATGCCGCAAAGTTGTAATTATGCAAGCTGGTTGGAACAACTGCACAGCCAGGACGGCACAGATGCAATATTTTCCATGGGGGAAGATATTTTGCCGGCTATTTATTACGGTCTGAATCAGCACAATATAAAAATCCCAGAAGACCTCTCATTGCTTTCGTTTGAAAATGAAATTGCCTGTTTTTTGAATCCGCCGATTACTGCTGTAGCTCAGGATTTCAAAACAATAATAAATCATACTTTGGATCGCATAGAAAATGCACTCAATCAAACCGCGGCGCTGGATAAAACCTATGAACTTATTCCGTCGAGCCTGGTAGAACGTACTTCGGTACGGCAACGTTGAGCGTTTTTTGCATAAGCAACCCTATATATAAATCAAAACAGGAGAGAAAAAATGCGTAAACAATTCACACTCATCGAACTTCTGGTAGTTATCGCCATCATCGCAATTCTGGCTGCCATGCTGCTGCCGGCTTTGAGCGCCGCCCGTGAACGTGCCCGTTCGGCAAGTTGCGTCAATCAGCTTAAGCAGATCGGTTTGAGCAACACCATGTATGCCAACGACAACCGCGACTGTCTGCCGCTCAATGGCTATGGTACTGGAGAATACTACCACTATTTACCCACTGATAACAGTACCACCTTTGCCCCCAATACCCTGATCAACGGCGGTTATCTGGGTCAAGCTCCGACCACTGCCGAGCAGGTCACCCAGATCGTAGAACGCAATTTCCACTGTCCGAGCGATTCCAGCTTTTTCGGAACCAACAGCGGCGCCGGTGATTTCATAAGCTACATCTACTACTACGAAGGCGAACGGCTCAACTCCGGCACTGAATACTTCGGAAACACCTTACGGCTTTCCGGCAATCCCGGTGCGATTATTTACAACGACTATATGGGTCATGTTTCAAGCCAGCCTTCCAATCACCCCGATAAAGTCAATTATCTCTGCCTTGACGGTCATGTTGCGGGCGGCAACTTCAAAGCTTCTGACATTGTCGGACCTTATTACTGGTGGAGCGTCCGCACCAAATACGAACAGTTGATCAAAAAATAAATTTTTGCACCCGCTTACTGTTTCAAGGAGAAAAACATGTTTTTATACCGGACTTTACTGCCGGTCTGGGGGCTTTGTGCCCTTTTTACCGGCATTAATATCTGCGCTGCCGAATCGATGATCAGTTCAGATAAGCTCATGCTGCATTACAGATTTTCGACAGAAAATATAAATCACCAAGCCGTCGCAGACCTATCCGGTAATGCTCATCACGGCAAGATGCTCGGCGATTTTCAAGCTTGTGCCGACGGAACGAATCAAGGCGTGATTTTCAACGGCAAAAATACTGCCGTCATTCCCGGACGTGCTGCGGATTTGCGTTTGAACGGCGCTTTTTCCGTTGCGCTGCAGTTGCGGATAACGCCGCAACAGGCCGAAGCCATGCGCAATGGTTCGCCGTTGCTTTTCGGCACGCCGGATACCCGCTCGATCTTACGCAATTATACCCTTTTCTTTGATTACGGCCGCCGTTTGGAACTGGATGTCGGCAACGGCATTGATAATTACAATGCCTTTACCACCCTGGATTTGGCGGACGGCAAACTGCACAATATAGTTTATGTGGTTGCACCGCCTATGGCGTGGATCTATATTGACGGAAAATGTGTCAAACAGACCGCAGGTGCCTCAATCCAGCCCACGGCAGCAGCGGGCAGCGCAGACCCGATCATCGGCTGCTGGAGTCCGGGCAATGATCATTTTCAGGGCGAACTTTATGAATTGCGGCTCTATAACCGCGCTTTAAGTTTCCGGGAAGTAATCAATTTCAGCGGTATATCGCAGAAAATCGAACCGGAAGCGGATCTGAACATGCAATATTCGGCAGTGCGCAACGCTTTGGACTGGGATATTTATGCCAGAAATATCGAAGAATGCGACGGAACGCTGACGCTTGAAGTGCAAAATAATGCTGTCTGGCAATGCAGTTTCCGGAAATCACAATTCATCGGAGAACGCCTCTCGCTTTCCGGATTTTCTTCCCTGCCTGAATTACCGGTGGGCAAACATGAAATATCTTTTGTATTCAAAAACAGTGACAACCGGGAACTTTTCAGATATAAAAGTATTTTTAACGTAACAGCGTTGGAAGAACCGGAACGCTTTCATAATACCATAGGTATCAGCAATGAAGTTCTGCCGCCGTGGACTCCCATGTATTGTCAGCAGAATTCCGACGGTTCCATCCGGGTGGAAGTCTGGAACCGCACCTATCATTTCCACCGGGAGTTTATGGCGTTTGATTTTATCAGCGGCAATGAATCTCTGATGTATGCCCCCGGCAAACTTGATATTGTTCTGTCTGGAAATAAAAAAGAAAATATCCGTCCCGGGTCTCTGGAAGTAATTAAATCTGAAGCGCATCAAACAATTATCAGGCAGACTGCACTCAGTGAATCATTCCGGTTTGAAGTGATCCATTGTATTGATTACGATGGTTTTGACCGGATCAATCTCAAGATCATGCCCCGCAGAAAAGTTGCGGTCAAACAGATGTTTTTCCAACTGCCGGTGACCCAGCGCCGGGCGGTGCACTCTGTACCGGGATTGCTCAAACATGAACGCATCAGCGGTGTTCTGAACTATCCGTTCACGCCGGTTTACTATCTTGGTGATGAATACAAAGGTTTGCATTTTATTGCCGACAGCGATGAACACTATTACCCTTACGATCACAACCGGGTTATGAGCATTGAACCGCAAGATAAGCAAGTCCTCTGGAAATTGCGGTTTATTGATGCAGACTTTGAATTTGATCAACCAGTCAAATATGAGTTTGCCCTGCAAGCCGCCCCGGTACGCCCGGTCGGGCTTGATGCCTGGGAGCGCCGGGTCGTGGTTATGGCTCCCTATTGCGGAGAGTTGGAGTTGTTGAGTATGCGCCGCAACGGCGTAAGCGCTATAGAGGATTATGCCCGACTGGGCGCGCGGGCATTTGCTGTTATGCGAGTCGAAAAACCCTTTGCCTATCCAACCATTCCGGACAGTGACTACGCCAAACAAATGCGCCCGATCACCCAACGCGCCCACGAACTCGGGATCAGTATGTACCCGTACACGGTAAGTTTTGTTTTCAGCGAACTGGCGCCGGAGTGGAACGAACGGGAACTCTATTTGCTCTATCCGCGTAAATCCTACACCGATTGCGGCGATACATTGGAACGCGAATGCGGAGTAAAACAGGATGCCCACCATGTATGCAACAATATTTATTATCAGAACCTGATGCTCTACCGGCTGCAGAACGCCATGCTGTACGAGCAAACCGATGGTGTTTATCTGGACGGAACAACCAGCACCCGCCGCTGCGAAAACAGCCGCCACGGGTGCGGTTATTTGCGTGCGGACGGCAAATACCAGGGTACTTACTGCGGTTTTGCAACTCGCGATATGTTGCGCAGACTCTATACGTTGGTCTGGCAGATGCGTGGAGAAAAAGGCGGCGTGGATCTGCACATGTCTGACGCTTATCATATTTCAGCAGCGGCGTATGCAACCACCCGCTGGATGGGGGAAGGATTGCCGAAAAACGAGCTGATCACCCAGTCGCTGCCGCTGGAAGATTACCGTTTACTTTACACCGGCAGGAACATCGGTTCTCCGGCCGATCTGCTCACTTACACGATGGGACAGAAGTTCCGCACCTCACTGGCGCTTTCTTTGCTGCACAACATGCCCGCAAGACCGCATGGCGGAATGAACGATATTGATTTAATAGCTCCTATTTGGCAAATCCGTGACAATTTCGGCTGCTCCCGCGCTGAATTTACAGCTTACTGGGAAAAACATGCTCCGCTGAAAGCGGCTGAAAAAAACGTTTATGTAAGTATTCATCGGCATCCTGACGGCAGAGCGCTGGCAACCGTTGCCAATTTGAGTGCCGATGTTAAACAGGTACATTTGCAATATACTCCGGAAGCTGAACCCCGCTGGAAACTGCCGGAAGTTCTGGAAATTCCGGCACAGGATTTTCGGCTTGTAGAACTGACTCCGGCGGAAAAGGAATAACCAATGCTGAATATTACTGGAACATTTCTGGACGAAATAAGCTACGATATACCGCATCAGAATTGGGGGCGCAAAGAGTGGGAGCGCGATTTTGCCGCCATGAAAAGTATCGGTATCGATACGGTAGTTATGATCCGCTGCGGCTTGCGGCGGTTTATGACTTATCCGTCGGATGTGTTAAAAAATGAAATCAAGGCTTTTACTCCGCCGGAAGACCTTGTTGCGATGTTTCTGGATTTGGCAGAAGCCAACGACATGCAGTTTTTCTTCGGTACTTACGACCACGGGTTGCAATGGAACGCTGCCAGCTGGGAAGATTTTACCGGTCTGAATTGCCGGCTGGTCGAAGAAGCATGGAAACGCTACGGCAGCTGCAAGGCGTTCAAGGGGTGGTATTTAAGCGTGGAAATTTCACGCGATAATCCTTATGTGGCACGCGGGTACGACCGTTTGGGCAAACGTTGCAAAGAGCTTTCCGGCGGATTGCCGGTACTGATTTCGCCATATATTCAAGGCTCCAAAAGCAATGATGGCGCCACCGATACGGCAACTCATGCCCGGGAATGGAACTCGCTGCTTGCACAAATCAAAGGTGCAGTCGATATTCTGGCGTTTCAGGATGGTCATTGTGAATACGATGAACTGCCGGAGTATTTGCGCATCAACAGCGAACTTGCCGCCAGATACGATATGCAGAGCTGGACGAATTGCGAAACTTTTGACCGCGATATGCCCATTCATTTTCTGCCGATAAAGTGGGAAAAGATGTATCATAAACTGCGCGCCGCCGAAGCTGCCGGTATGCAGAAAGCGATCACTTTTGAATTTTCGCACTTTATGAGTCCCAACAGCATTTACGCCGGAGCTCACGGACTTTTTAACCGCTACAAAGAATATATGAATATATAAAAAATCAAAACCGGGCTGTTGCAAAACCTTGAAAACGGTTTGCAGCGGCCCGGTTTTTTTTGCTTTAAACAGCGGCGGAGGTTTTTACAGCACCATGATGCCGAAGACCAGCGCAAACAGCGCCACGGTTTCGATAATACCGCAGATGGTCAGGTAGTTGGTAAAACCCTTGTTGGTTTCGCCGAAGGCATCGCAGCCGGCAGCAGCCGCTTTACCCTGGAAAATTGCCGAAGCCATCAGACCGATACCGGCAAAAAGCCCCAGCGCCAGGTAGAATATACCGTTGCCGCTGCCGCCAAAACAGTTTCAATAAACGGCATTCCGGACTAAAAACCGGATTTTTTCTGCTGTTTGCGCATTTCGCCCGGAGTCATGCCGTAGCGCTGATGGAATGCCCGGACAAAGTAATTCAAACTGGAAAATCCGCAGCGCCAGGCGATTTCTCCGATCGAGAGATAATCATTGCTCAAAAGCTGTTTGCCGATGCTCAAGCGGAAATCGTACACATAGCGCATCAGACTTTTGCCGGCATATCGCCGGAAACAGTTGTTCAGCGTGGCAACACTGCAGTGCATACTGCGGGCAATGCTCCCGGCGGTGATTTTTTTGCTGTAATTATTATCTATATATATAATGGCGCTGTTCAGCAGAGATTCCTGCTGAAAACCTAAAATCGTCTGCTGCTGCCGGATGCCATCGCAAATATGCCAGTAGATCGCCAGCGCCAACGCATAAACTTCCCCATGGCGGTTGTTCCGGTAAAGCTGCAGCAGATCCTCGAGCCAGCGCCGCACCAACGTATCATTGCGCAGATCCAGCAGCAGCATTTCGTCCGGTTCCTCCTCTGCCGGGATGGTAAATCCCAGAAAAATCGTTGTGCAGAAACCTTTCTGGTTATGCACTGCCCCCGGCGGGATCAGGTAAGCCATCCCTGCGCCGGCGGTGAGTGTGTTATTGCCGCCGTTGTCGGAAACACACTGTCCGTTGAGTATGTAAACCAGTTCGGTATGAGTGTGGGCATGATGTCTGACATCACGCCGCTCCGAAAAATCTCCGACTGTTTCCAATTTGAATTGCGGCAGCATATATTCTTGGATTGTGCTACTTTTTAACATGATTCTGCTATAAAAACATCTTGATTTTTACCCGGTTTTACCGTATAATATAAGTGTGTAAATTTATATTGTCAAGCATTATTGATCGATTCGATCTTATTTTTTATAATTCAAAAACAATTTGATTATTTTGTGCTAATACAACCAATAGCAATGATCTTTGCCGACTGCAATGTTTTTTATGAAAATGACACCCAAAAACTGTATTCTTGACACCGATCTGGGCCGCGATATCGACGATGCCTGGGCGCTGACCATGCTGCTCAAGCAGTCAGAGCTGGATCTGAAGCTGATCACAACCGCCGCCGGCGATACATACGAGCGCGGCATGATCGCCCGACGGTTGCTCGCCGCGGCCGGAAGAACCGATATATTGGTTGCAATCGGTTCTCCTGTGGAGTGCGGCAATGGCGTTTTGCAGCACGAGCTGGTCACGCCGGAAGCCGAAATTACCGATTTTCCGGACGCCGTGGAGTCCATCCGCTCAACCGTTATGCAGTACGCGCCCGAACCGGTAACTCTGATCGGGATCGCTCCGATGTGCAATCTGGCCGAACTGGCAGAAAAATATCCGCAGCTGCCCGCCATGATCGATCTGGTGCTGATGGCCGGTTCGCTGGGTTCGGGCAATACGCCGCCGATCGCGGAGTGGAATGTCAAATGCGACATAAAATCTGCGCAAAAAGTTTTCAATACCCGCTGGCGCAGTCTGACTGTTACGCCGCTGGAAAGCTGCGGCAAAGTCCGGTTATCCGGCAATTATCTGCAGAAACTTGCGCTGCATCCCGGAGCGCTGGAGCGGGAACTTGCCAGCCAATACCGCGCCTGGCTCCACGCTTACAACTGGAACGGAGTGGGCAATCTGGACAATACACCGATCCCGGAGCAGCAAACTTCCACGCTTTATGACACAGTGGCGATCCATCTGGCCGCCGGCGGCAAATACCTGCAGTTCAAACAAATGCATCTTAAAATAGATGATAACGGCATCATGTCGGAAACAACTGTTGCCCCGCAGTTGGTCAATGTAGCGTCCGGCTGGCTGGATCTTGCAGCTTACACTCAAGAGCTGTCGGAAATGATTTTGTCTTATTCTGTGCTGAACAATGGTAAGTTTTTATGAAAATTCTCAATTGCGGATCTTTGAATATCGACCGGGTTTTTCAGGTGAATGATCTGGTACGGCCCGGCGAAACGATTCCGGCCAATGGCATGGAACTGCATGCCGGCGGCAAAGGTTTGAATCAATCTCTGGCGCTGGCCCGGGCCGGAGCCGAAGTCGCACATCTGGGGGCAGTCGGTCAGGACGGGGTATTTCTTAAAGAACTGCTGGCCGCCGACGGAGTCGATACTGCTTTTGTTGCCGTAAACTCACATACACTTTCCGGGCAGGCGGTGATCCAGGTAACGAACTCCGGCGAAAATGCCATTGTATTGTATCCGGGCAGCAATCACACCCTTGATGCCGGAAGATCCGCCGCGGCCATGAAGCTCATGCAGCCAGGCGACATGCTGCTGCTGCAGAACGAAACCAATAATGTTGCTCAAATGATCGAACAGGGTGCCAAATACGGCTTGAAAATCTTTTTCAATCCCGCGCCGATGACTGATGAAGTAAAAAAATATCCGCTGGAACTGGTCGATACATTGATCGTCAATGAAACCGAAGCTGCCGGACTGGCCGGATGCAGCGGCAGCGCTGACCGCGTGTTGAAGCTCTTGCGCAAGATGATGCCATCCTGCAATCTGCTGCTTACGCTCGGCAGCAAAGGTTCGCTCTGGGCCGGACGCGATGGCCGGATCATAAGCGCGGAAGCCTGTTCCATAGCCCCGGCAGTGGATACCACCGCCGCCGGAGATACTTTTACCGGTTATTTTATGGCCGCACTGGCCCGGCAGAAAAGTGTGGAAATCGCCTTGCACGAAGCCTCGATCGCGGCCGGCTGGTGTGTGGCACATCATGGTGCCGCACCGTCGATCCCGTATTTCAAGGATATACAAAAGTTTTCAGATCCAAAATAAAATTTCAATTTTCAACGAAAGGATTTTTACCATGAAAAAACATTTTACCCTCATCGAGCTGTTGGTAGTGATCGCCATCATCGCCATTCTGGCGGCCATGCTGCTGCCGGCCCTGTCCGCCGCCCGCGAACGCGCCCGCAATGCCAACTGCGTAAGCAAGCTCAAACAGATCGGTCTGGCAGAACAGCTCTATGCCGGCGACTACAAAGATTTTGTTACCCGCCCGCTGGCTCATGCCGATGATGCCACGCCCATGTTCCGCACCAATACCTTTGACGTGCAGTGCGCCTTGCCGCGCCACAGCATACCATCGCTGTTGATCTACGGCGGCTATTTCGGCCAGACGCTGGAAAAAGATAAAAAGCTCACTAAAGAAATCGTCCAGCCTTATTTCGGCTGCCCCAGTGATTCGGCTGTTTTCGGCAGCGGAGCCGGAACTCCCTACTACAACCACAGTTACATCTTTTTGATGCACACGCCTGACGAAGCCTTGAACAAGGCCACCTCCGGCGGGCCGCTCAAGGACAGCGCCGGCAAAGGTATCGGCCGCTGCAAAATAGGCCGCGACAATCCCGCTGCTTTTATTGCTCACGATACTCACGGCCCGCTGGCTTACTATCTGGTCAACAACGGCAGCGGCAATGCTCCTGTTCACCCCAACTGCATCAATGCTCTGGCGCTGGGCGGCCATGTCAGCGTGGTCAACTGCTCCAAATCCCAGCAGAATGCACTCAGCGGCGGCTACTGCCATTTTGCCGCCAAGTACGAAGAAATCGACTGAAATATTTCTTGACAGGTAAAATTATGATCAAAAGATTTTTCGGAACGCTCCTGCTGGGAACCGGCCTCGCGGGTACACTCTGTTGCGCCAATGAGCCCGAACCGCTGCTCTATTACCCGCTCAACGATCTGGCAAGCGCCGGGATCAATCGAGGTACCGCCGGCAGCGCGGGTAATGCGCAAGGGTATTTGCTGCATAACGAGAATTTTGTTCCGGCAATCAACGGCAACGGCTTGCATATTCTGGGTCTGGCCGATGGTCTGCAGCTCAAAAACAGTAATTTCATGCCGGAAAACGGTCTGGCTGTTTCGCTGTATTTCCGCGCCGACCGGATGCGTGAACCTATGACTCTGGTCTGTTTTTCCAGCCGGAGCAGCGATCTGCGCCTGACTGCATTGATGATCGAAAACAACCGGCTTGTCGAACTGGACAGAGTAGGTCATGTTGTTTATCCCGCCCCGAAAAATCCCCGGAAACAAGTCCGGTACGTTACCGGAGAAACTCTGGAAGTCAACCGTTACTACCACTTGCTCTGGAGCATGGATGGCCGGAAACACCGCATCTACCTCAACGGCAAACTGATTCTGGATGAAGACTCTTCTATCGTGCCGCAAAAGACCGATTTTATGCTGATCGGCAACAGTTATTGCCCGCTGGTGCATCAGCGCGACCGCTTTGTCGGCACGATCGACGAGTTCAAACTGTTTGCCGCCGCGCCCTCCGATACATGGATCCATCAGGCCGCAGAAGCAAGCGCCAGAGGTCAAAAGCTGAAAAAACTGCCGCGCTCTTATGACCGGGTGATCGGTGCCGACGAACCGCCCGCCAGAGTTTCGCTTGATCCGGAACGCTGTGTGTTCACCATCAACGGCCAGGAAGAACCGGTAATGATCTACGCCGGCGGCGGATTTCTGGCGGCCGCCGGATATGCGATCGACACTTTGCCGGAAGCAGCCGCCAGCGGCATGAATATTTTCCGCCAGACCGCCACCGGCGGGCGCGAATGGTGCAGCGGCGAATGGTGGTACGGCATCGGCAAATATGATTTTGAAATCGTCGACCGTTATATGGATATAGTTTTCCGTGAAAATCCCAACGCGTGGATCCTGCTGACGTTGCCGGCCTCCCCGCCGCGCTGGTGGGGCGAACAGTTCCCCGATGAACAATGTCAGGACTTTAACGGCCGGATCAACCACGATTATTTTGCCAGCCACTCTTACAGTTCGCAAAAATGGATCGCCGATCTGGAAACAGCATGGACGGCTTTTTTTGAACATGTAAAAACCCGGCCGTATTACAAACGCATCATCGGTTTTCTGCCGGTTTCCGGCCGTTATGGTGAAGGTTTGCGCGCTGCGTTCAACAGTCAGCTTTACGGCAAAGAGTTCACCGACTACAGTCCGGCCGAAACTGCCGCTTACCGCCGGTGGCTGCAAAAAAATTACGGCTCGATCGAAAATATGCGCAACGCCTATGCTCCCGGACGCGCCCCTGATGATTTTGCCTCGGCGGTCGTGCCGCCGCCGGCTGAACGCAAGCGGCCGGACAGTTTCTATTTTGCCAATCCGGTTCATGACCGCTGCAATATCGACTATATGTTCTTTGTCAACGAACAATCCGCCCAGGCGATCGTTGATTTCACCACTATACTGCGCCGTCTGGCCGGCCCGGATAAAATCATCGGCCTCTATTATGGATATATGATGGAAGATATCCAAGGTCTGAACCGGGCATGGGCCAGCGATTCCGGCCACATGGCGCTGGGAAAAGTCCTGCGCGAGGCCCCGGTGGATTTTCTGTGCAGTCCCATCGGGTATTATCAACGCCAGCTGGGTTGCGTCGGCCCGCTGATGGGCGCACCGTCTTCGGTGCGGCTGCACCGGAAAATGTGGCTGGAAGAAGCCGACATCCGTACTTCTCTGGCGACCGGCAAAGCCGCCTATTCCGGAGCGAAAGATCTGGAAGAATCCAAAGCCGTTTTATACCGGTCGTTCGGTAATCAGATCGTCAACCGCGACGGCATCTGGTATTATCCGATCAACGGCCGGGGCGATTACAGCCATCCGGAAATCTGGCAGGCGTTCAAAATCATGCATCAGGAATTGCGCAAACAGGCCGCCTGTCAGAAACCGGATGACCGTACCAAACGTATAGCGCTGATCATTGATCCTTACAGCAACCACTTCCGACGGCACAGTTTTTACGACCAGCTTTCCGGCAATCTGCTGACCGGATCGCGGGATGTCTTTGCCAAAGCGGCGGTGGGATATGACTACTATATAACTGACGATCTGCTGCTTATACCCGATGATTACCCGGTATATATATTCCTCAACAGTTTCTATATGCCCGATAAACAGCGCCAGATCCTCCGGCAGCGGTTCAAAAAAGATAACAAAGTACTGGTTTTCACCTACGGCAGCGGTTTGTTCCGGCACGGTCAGTACCACGAAAGGCTCAATATAAAACCGGCCAATGTGGAAGATGCCACCGGCATAAAGGTCAACTGGCACACCAGCGCAGTAAATCTGGATTCTGTACCGGATAAAAATCCGCCCTGGAACGCGGGTAAATTAAGTATCCGCGGCCAATACAACCCGGCATTCTTTGTAACCGATGATCAGGCGCAGACCCTGAATCGCTACACCGCGCCGGAGTTGGCGGGCAAAACCGCCGTAGCCTGTAAAAATATGGGCAACTGGCGATCGGTTTTCATCGGCACACCGGAATTTACTGAAGATCTGGTCCGGGCGCTGGCCAATTACGGCGGAGCGCATGTTTACAGCGATGCCAAAAACGTAGTGATCCGCAGCGGCAACGGTTATATACTCATTCACAGCGGCCACGATGATAATGTAAATATTTTCCTGCCGGAGCAGGCCCGTAAAATCACCGATGTAACCGGAAATAAAGTCGTAGCCGAAAATTGCATCCGTTTTACTCTGCCGATCCGCAAAAACCGTACCATCGTACTGCGCATCGAATAAGTAAAACTGTTTTGCGCTGATAAATCGGCCGCAACGAGGGGGTGTGCCGGGGCAAAACGCTAAAAAAACCTGACTTTCTGATTGCAACTTTTGTTTTTGTGCTTATAGTATAAAAAAGTTCAGCAGGAGATGAAGAAAGTTTATGGTTTGCCGCCCCGATCCCCCCCAGCGCCGTCTGCTTTTTCTGACGGTCAACAGTTCCTATTCACACTCGTCGCTGGCGCTGCCGCTGCTGCACAGCGCCTGCCGGGATCTGACTCACTGGCAATGGCTGCGCTGCGATATGACCAACGACAGCGACATAATGAGCGCCGTGCGCGAAATATACTCTTACCGCTGCGATCTGCTGGCAACCGATCTGTATTTGTTCAACCGGAAAACGGCACTGGAAGTTTTGCAGCGCTATCATGCACTTGATCCGGCGTGCCGGATCGTGGTCGGCGGCCCGGAGTGCCTCGGCGAAGGCGCAGTAGAACTGCTCCGGCAATATCCATATTTGGACTGCCTGTTCCGGGGCGAGGGCGAAAATATATTCCGCGAATACCTCGAACACTTTGATGATCCGGAGTTTGCACCCGGCAGGATCGTTCCATCCGACGGCAACGCGGTCTATACAAATTGGAATACTGCGCCCTATCCGGTCTGCGATCAATTTTTCACCACCGGCAAACCCTTTGTACAGATCGAAACTTCGCGCGGCTGCCCCATGCACTGTTTGTACTGTACCAGCGGCAACACCCATACCCGCTACCGGAGTTTGGAGCAAGTCCGCGAAGAACTGACGCTTCTGCACCGGAAAAATGTCCGGGAAGTGCGCGTGCTGGATCGCACATTCAATCTGCCGCAGGAGCGCGGAGCAGCCTTGCTGAAAATGTTCCGCGAAGAATTTCCCGATATGCGTTTTCATCTGGAACTGCATCCGCAGTTTCTGAACGACTCGCTCCGCAGCGAATTGCAGCAAGCGCGGCCCGGCCAACTGCATATCGAAGTGGGGATCCAATGTCTGGATCCGGTCGTACAGCAGTTTTCCGGCCGCGGCAGCCAACGCGACAAGGTGTTGGCCGGGTTGAACTTCCTCTGCAGTCAGAACGCTTTTGAAACGCACGCCGACCTGCTGGCCGGGCTGCCGGGGCAGCGCTGGAGTCATATTCTGGACGACTGCGCCGTGCTGATGCAAACCCATGCAGCCGAGATTCAGCTGGAAGTGCTTAAAGCGCTGCCCGGTACTCCGCTGCGTCAGGCTGCCGCGGAACACGGACTTTGCTTCGCAGTCGATACGCCCTACGATGTAATGCAAAGCAACACCATGAGTATGAGCGAGATCCAACACGCGCGCGATCTGTCGCGCCTGCTGGATATAAGTTATAATCACGCATATTTGCACCCGGTAATATTGATCATGCAAAACGAGTGTGCCAATTTTGTGAGCCGCTTTCTGGAATTTTTCCAAAAATCCAACGGCAGCAGCAATAGTGTGTGGGATCTGAAGAAGCGTTTTCTCTTCCTGCTGGATTTCTGCCGGGAATATCAGCTTTCAACAAGCCGGCAGGAGCTGGCTTATCAATGGCTGCTGGCCGGATTTCTGCCGACACAGGGGCCGGATGAGTATTCAAGCAAGGCCGAAACCATTCCCGACGCTGCGGAATTGATCGCCGGAAATCCGGAGTGCCGGAGTCAGCGCGAAACACGTTTCTGGCAAATCCCGCACCGGAACCGGATCTGTTATCTGGCCTACAACCGCAGTTATGCCCTGAACCGCCCCGCCGCGATCTGGCAGACCGGTCGATCGGGCTATATCAACGGCGATTGAAACATTCTGCCGGCAAATCCAATACCGGGAGTTCAATTTATGTACAAAAAACTGTTTAAAAACGCAAAAAAATCCGGATTTATTGGGATTGACAACTTGCTTTTTCCTTATCCGACCTTACCTTAAAATAAACCTCTACAGAGTTTTAATTTAAACCGGAGAAAACTATGTTTATTGATTGCCATGTTCATGCAGTCGAAGAAGCTCCCTGCCCGCGGCCGCATGACGGTCTGCAGCCGATTTCCACCCCCGAACAGCTGATCGCCGTTTATGATACGGTCGGCATCGAAAAAGCGGTGATCCTGCCCATCGGTACGCCCGACAGCACCAACTTTGTACAAAGCAACGAAGAAATGCTGCGTATGGTCAAGCGTTATCCCGATCGCTTTATACCGTTTTGCAACCTCGACCCGCGCGCGTTACTCAACTCGCCCAACGCCAATTTGGAATATGTTCTTAAATACTACCGCGACAAAGGCTGTAAAGGTATCGGCGAAGTTACCGTAAATCTGCCCATGGATGACCCCAGAGTGCAGAATCTCTTTGCCGCGGCCGAAGCGGCCGGTCTGGCGCTGACCTTTCACCTGGCCATCCGCATCGGCAATATTTACGGACTCGAAGTCACAAAAGGTCTGCCCGAACTCGAACGGGCGCTCCAGAAATACCCGAAACTGAAGTTTTTTGCCCACAGCCAGACCTTCTGGGCCGAAATGGACGCCAATGTAACCGAAGCTGAACGCGGCGGCTACCCCAAAGGCAAGATCACCGAAGAAGGCGCCATTCAGCGCCTGAAAATACCCCAATC
>SUWA01000040.1 GCA_015061695.1 Lentisphaerota bacterium | reverse complement strand
CGAAACTGAAGTTTTTTGCCCACAGCCAGACCTTCTGGGCCGAAATGGACGCCAATGTAACCGAAGCTGAACGCGGCGGCTACCCCAAAGGCAAGATCACCGAAGAAGGCGCCATTCAGCGCCTGATGCGCAAATACCCCAATCTGTACGGCGATATGTCTGCCGGCAGCGGCTGCAATGCACTGGCCCGGGACGAAGAATATGCGGTCAAATTCCTGAACGAATTTCAGGATCGTCTGATGTTCGGTACTGATATTTGCGCGCCGGAACAGGCCGAACCCTGTTTGAATCTGGTGCATTTGCTCAACAAGTTCCGCGCCGAAAAACAAATCAGCGAAGAAGTGTTCCAGAAAGTTGCCAAAGGCAATATCACGCGTATTCTGGAGCTTTGAAAAAGCGCCTGAAAAAATGACGGAAAATGATCCGTCATTTTTTTAACAAATTGCAGCACAATATATTACAATCCGTCAATTTAAATAAAAAGGTTACAAAAACTATGTTTATCGACTGTCATGTACATGCTATGGAAGTCCCCAGCTGCCCTTATCCGGTTAACGGCAAACAACTTATTTCCACCCCCGAAGTGCTGATCGAGCGCTACGACGCAGTAGGTATTGAAAAAGGTGTTATCCTGCCCATCGGTTCGGCTGACAGCACCCACTTTGTGCAGAGCAACGAAGAAATGCTGCGTATGGTTGCCAAAAATCCCGACCGCTTTATCCCGTTCTGCAACCTCGACCCGCGGGCGCTGCTCAACTCGCCCAACGCCAATTTGGAATATGTACTCAAATATTACAAAGATCTCGGCTGCAAAGGCGTGGGCGAAGTAACCGCCAATCTGGATATGGATGATGCGCGCGTACAGAATCTTTTTCAAGCCGCCGACAATTGCGAAATAGCGCTGACCTTCCACCTGGCCACGCAAGCGGGCAACACCTACGGTCTGATCGAAGAGCCGGGGCTTAAAAAGCTGGAAAAAGCGCTGCAGAAATTTACCAAAGTCAAATTTTTCGGCCACAGCCAGACGTTCTGGGCCGAAATTGCCGCCAATCCCACCAAAGAGGAGCGCGACGGTTATCCTAAAGGCAAGATCACCGAAGAGGGTGCGGTCGTCAAACTGATGCGCAAATACCCCAATTTGTATGGCGATGTTTCTGCCGGCAGCGGCTGCAACGCGCTGGCGCGGGATGAAGAATTTGCTGTCAAATTCCTCAACGAATTTCAGGATCGTCTGATGTTCGGTACCGATATTTGTATGCCCGACACGCCCACTCCGCTGGTCGATTTTCTGCTCAAACTGCGCAACGAAAAGAAAATCAGCGAAGAAGTCTTCCGGAAAGTCGCCCGCGAAAATATCATCCGGATCCTTGATCTCTGAAAAACACCTTGCGCAAACTGACGGACAAATGCGTTCCGTCAGTTTGCAATACATTTGCAATCAAGCAGTTAACACCCGTCAGTTTAATTGGAAGCCACTACTATGGACTATGAAGCCATCTTGCGCAAGCGGCGCACCATCCGCTTTTACCAGAACAAAAGCGTAGCCGAAAAACACCTTACCAACATGGTCGCAGCCGCGCTGCACGCGCCATCGGCGGCGAATAATCTGCCGCTGCGCTACACCATTGTGCGCAATGCGGATCTGGTTCAGGCGGTTTTTTATCAGACCAAATATGCCGGACGCATCACCCCCCGCCGCAGCCCGGAGTGGGGAGTCAATGCGCCGACTGCGTTTATTGCCGTAAGCGCAGTAAAAAACGGCCCGCAGATCAGCAATATGGTTTATGCGGATGCCGGAGCGGCGATCATGAGTATGCAGTTTCAGGCGGTGGCCGAAAATCTGGGTACTTGCTGGATCGGCGCGTTCAATGTCAAAGAAACAGCTCAATATCTGGCTATACCGGATAATGAACAGCTTATTTTTCTGCTGGCAGTGGGGCATCCGGCCGAAACGCCGGTGGAAGATCAGATCCGTATCGACGAAAGCGTGGCCTACTACCTCGACGAATACGACCGGCTCCATGTGCCTAAATATGAACTCGAGGCTGTAACCAGGATCCTGTAAAACAACGCATCGGGGGGATGGGCCGTCAAATTCAGCTTTCCGGGTAGGATCTGTCCGTCAAACGATCCGTCATTTATCCGTCATTTACCGGCATGATTTATTCAGCAATCAGCATAACTCCTGCCACACGAAAGAGATACATCCAACGGCACTGACCAGTCAACGGCGTGTACCATCGTATCGTGCAATATTTTCATTGCCGCATCGGCTTCGTTCTGCGGCGCCTGCAAAAGCAGTTCGTCATGCACTTGCAGGATCAAACCGGCTTGCAAACTTTGCTTTTTAAGTTCGGCATCCACCTTGATCATGGCCAGTTTTATCAAGTCGGCCGCCGTGCCCTGAATGGGCATATTCAAAGCCACGCGCTCGCCGAAGCTGCGCACGGCAAAAATCTTGCTTTTGAGTTCGGGCAAATAGCGTTTCCGGCCGAAAAGTGTTTCGGCATAGCCTCTGGCTTTGGCATCTTTTACGGATTTATCCAGATATTCGCGGACCGCAGAGTATTTTTCAAAATAACTCTTGATGTAAGATTTGGCTTCCTCCTGCGGAATTTTCAGATCGCTGCTCAAAGCAAAGGCCGACATGCCGTAGACGATCCCGAAGTTGACTGCTTTGGCCTTGCGCCGCAAATCGGCGGTAACAGCTTGAGGCTCAACATTAAAGATCTGACACGCGGTAGTATTGTGAATATCCTGATTATTTTTGAATGCTTCGATCATCACCGGATCATTGGCCATGCAAGCTAAAATCCGCAGTTCGATCTGGGAGTAGTCGGCATCTATAAGCACACAGCCGTCATCGGCTTGCAGAAATTTGCGGATCTCGCCGCCCAATTCGCTGCGGACCGGAATATTCTGCAGATTCGGCTCGGTCGAAGAAAGCCTGCCGGTAGCGGTGGCAGTCATATTAAAAGAAGTATGCACTTTGCCGTCGCTTTGCTGATACTTGAGCAAACCTTCCACATAAGTCGAGTTGAGCTTGGCATATTGCCGGTACTCGATCACCACACCGGGCAGCGGGTGCGTTCCGGCAAGTTTTTCCAGCACTTCGGCATCAGTGGAGTAACCGGATTTGGTCTTTTTACCGGGGGCAGGGAGTTGCAGATCTTCAAACAACACCGCTGCCAACTGCCTGGGACTGTTGATATTGAACTTTTTACCGGCCAGATCGTAAATCTTTTTCTCCAGCTCATCCAAACGCCCGCACAACTCGCCGCCGAACTGCTGCAAACCGATGTTGTCGAGCCTGATACCGCGCAGTTCCATATCCGCCAGCACCGGCGAAAGCGGCAATTCAATACTTTTATAAACAAAATTTTCCGGCAGCTTGCGCCCGGCCAGCAGCTCGTATGCGTCAAGCATGGCAGTCAGACGATCTTCCACCGACTCCGATGCTTTTTCCGGCAGCAGACTCTTTAAAACCGACTCCAGTGTGCTGCAATCGCGGGATGGATCATCTGTACAGCCGGCCAGTTTGAGGTCAAAAACACTCCCCGGCGCCAATTTGCGCAAGGCAGGATTTTTTTTGAGCAGCGCCTTGAAGTCAAACAAAATTACAATATCGCAGGCCACCGGATCATTGACCGCATCCTCCAACTGCTCCAGCGGCCGGGTGGCGGTAAGCAAAGTTGCTCCGTTTGAATTTCCGCAATAAAAAACATTGTTTTCATCGGGCGGGAAATACCATGCCTGAACCATTTGCCGCCTCACAATCCGGTGGGAACATCCAGAAAAACCGTATCCAGACCCAATTCTTCCGCCGCAAGTTTCTGCAGACTCTGTACGCCATGAACTTCGGAATTGTAATGGCCCAAAGCGACCACATGGATCGGATTTTCCTGCACAACATGATACATAGTGTGGTCAAATTCGCCGGTAATCAGTACGTCGGCCCCGGCGGCAATGGCGCACTCCAAACCATCCAGACCGCCGCCGCCGGAAATCACCGCCACCTTGCTGACAATGCTGTTTTTGCCCGGCGAAGTATAGAGTTTGTACCCTTTACCGGCAGCGGATTTTCCGGCCAACTCTTCCAGCTCAATACTACGGCACGCGCCCAATATGCCGATATTCATACCGTGATAGGGAAAAAACATCTCTTGTTCTCTCAACTGCATAAGACCCGCCAGAACCGCATTATTGCCGTAAATGTTGTGGGCATCCAGCGGCAGATGCACTGCGTACAAACTCAAATCATTTTTGAACATTTCGCCCAGCCGCCGGCCGGTCATGCCGCTCCAGCGGCGCGGTTCTCCGCCCCAGCTCAAACCGTGATGCACCACCAGCAGATCGGCCCCCGCGGCAGATGCCTGCTGAACCGTTGCCAGCGCCGCATCCACGGCAAACGCGATCTTGCGGCACTCTTTTTGCGCATCAAAGCAAAGCTGCAAACCGTTGTTGGAAGGGTCGGCAGCAAACTCATCAAGTTTAAGCAGTTGATCAAAGTATTTGCACACACAAGCTATGTTCATAATTCACTCCTGACCGTTATCAAGGTATTTTTGCAAAATTTTCCACCGCAGGTCATTTCCTTGCGGCATCCGTCCGGCGGCCAGCGTTTTTATTTCGGCAACGCTCATGCGGAACAGTGCAGCACCGGGGTGCGGGGCCTTTTTTTTGATCAAAAACTTCCGCGCCCTTCCGGCGATCCGGTTGATCCAGCACGTCCGCAGTGCCAGAAAAGCCGGATAAACTCCCGCCAGACACCAGAAAAAACCCATCGGGCAGTTTACGATCTGAAACAAATTCAAAAACTGCATTACCGGCAGCAGCAATATCGGCCCGATAAATCCCAGCGAATCAAATTTATGGATAAAACAGCCGCCAAAAAATTTGCGCAAAGCGGAAGATGCGGTTTGATAAGCAAAATATTCTTCAAACATCCACTCGGTAAAAGCCTGATGCGAGGCGTGAGTCATTTCGTGCGCCAGAAGCTCCTGACGGCGGTAGAAAAGCCAGCGCGGCTTTTTTTTGAATGCTTTGCGGATAATAAACAGCGACAGGCCGCTATCCGGATCACTCAACGAACACCCGCCCCAGAAGATCCCGAAGCTCTCGTTGGCAAAAAATCCCGGCACCCACTCCGGACGCACATTATAAAGCGCCCCGGTCTGGTCCAATGCCTCGTTGGTTACATTGCCTGAAATCGCATTTTTTTCATTGATACGGATGCCGGAAGCCACCTCAAGATCCGGCGTTTTTTTCAGATCATTGTGCAGTTTCTCCAGCGCCGCAGAAAGTTTGCCCATGCGTGCGGCAAACTCCTCCGCGCTCTCGCCGATACCGGGAAACAACCCCTGCGCATCAAAGTCGTTCAACACTTTTTCATCGCCGGCAGCCAGCATTTGCAGCTGTTTGCTGCTGAAAAGTCCGGAGCTTTTCATGGATCAATTGCTCCTTAAAAAATTTTATTCGCCATCCGGATCATTGTTCCGGTTGCGCCGATCGTCCTGATTGCGGTGCTGATTGCCCCGGCGCTCTTTGTTGCGCCGCTTGTTCTTATGATTCCTGTTGGAGTGATCATTGTTGCGGCGGTCTTTATTTTTTTCGCCCTCTTTAGGTTCTTTGGCGGTATTTTTTTCCGGAGCTTTTTCCTGCGCTTCGCTGCCGGAAGCAGCCATACGGGAGGGGAAAACAGGCATTTCAAAGGCCGGTTCTTCAACTTTGGCCTCTTTTTTGGGTTCGGGGGCCTTGCCGCGCAAACGGTATTTGAGTTCCGAAGCATGCAGTGTTACCGAACCACCTTCTTCCAACTGCAGTGTTACCATCTGGGTAAGCATATTGCGGTCGGAAACCCGGCCCTTGCCCTTTTCGCACTCACAAAGTTCACCGCGCCGGGGCATACTCTTTTCCATTTCCACATAGCCTTCATGCTCAAATTTAAGACAGCACTTGAGCCGGCCGCACACGCCGGAAATAGTCGAGGGCGTCAGCGAGAGATCCTGATCTTTGGCCATTTTGACATTGATGCTGTTGAATTCGCGCAAAAACCTGCTGCAGCACAACACCTGACCGCAAACGGCGATCCCGCCGCAAATACTCGTTTCGTCGCGCACCCCAATCTGGCGCAGATCCAACCGGCAGCTCAAAGCGTGCGAAAGCTCTTTGACCAATTCGCGGAAGTCCACCCGGCCATCGGCAGTAAACTGGATCGTAACCAGTTTGCGGTCAAAGGAATAGCTGGCATTCAAAAGCTTCATGGGCAGTTCCATTTTTTCCACCATCTGACACGCCGTCCGGTAGGCGCTTTTGGCATGAGCCTCGTTTTCCGTGGCGGTGGCCCGGTCGATAACTGTAGCTATGCGCTGAACCTGCGCCATGGTATTGGTCTGTTCGGCGGGCACATCGCTGCCGGTCTGGCGGATGACTTGCACATATTCCAGAGAATAATCACGCTTGACAATGGCAAAATCGCCGGCTTTGAGCAGCAGTTCATCGCTGCCGACCGCATCGCAAGTCATGCCGTTGGGCAGCTTTACAAGATATGTATTATCCATGATCCTACTTTCCTTTATATATTATAGCGGCTCAACAAAATCAACTGTTTTTTCACCGCTTTCGGGTTTGTTCCGGAGGAAATATAGCAGTGTTATGCCGCAACTTCAACCCCGGAACGGTTTATTTTGTTCTTTTTATGCGCAGCTGACCGCAGGCGCTGGCGGCTGATGAACCCTTTTCCACGCGCATGGTCACGCTGAAAGCAAACTCCCGAACTGCTTTCTGAAACTCATCCAACCGCTTTTCCGGCGGCCGGGCAAAAGTTCCATCCACCGGATTACAGGCAATCAGATTGACTTTGGCGTGCAGCCGGTGGGCGATCCGGCCCAGCTCGCGCCCCATGGCCGGGTCATCGTTGATCCCGTCGATGAGCGTATATTCAAACGTTACCATGCGACCGGCTTTTTCGGCATAAAGTTCGCACGCCTGCAGTATTTCGCTGATCGGATAACGGCAGTTGTCGGGAATGAGTTTGCTGCGGGTAAGATCATCCACCGCGTGCAGACTCACCGCCAGATTGTAAGGTCTGCCCCAGGCGGCAAACTCCTGCATCCCGGGCACATAACCGCTGGTGGAAACGGTTATTCTCCGCGGCGACATACCAAACCCTTCATCGTCGGGTGCAGAAAGCACCTCCAGCGCCCGGCGCAGATTTTTCCAGTTCAGCAATCCCTCGCCGATCCCCATAAAAACGATATTATCCGGCAGCGCACCGTGCTGTTTGACTCCGTAGTAAAACTCTTCGAGGATCTCATCGCACTGCAAATTGCGCACCAGACCGTGCGCTCCGCTGGCGCAAAAACGGCAGCGTACCGGACAGCCGACCTGGGTACTCAAGCAAAACGTCATACGTTCCGGCGAGGGGATCAGTACCATTTCGATAAGTTCGCCGTCAAAGAGTTTGATCAGCAGTTTTTCAGTTCCGCCGGAGCCGGCGGCACACTCCACGACCTGCGACCGGGGCGATCCGGCAGATTCGCGGAGTTTTTCGCGCAAAGCCAGCGGCAGATTGAGCATTTGCATTACATCGAACTCGCATTTTCCGTAAAGCCACGAACAGATTTGTTTGGCCCGGAAAGGTTTTTCGCCCTGCTGCAGCAAAAATTCCTGCAATTCACTTTGTGAGCAGCCCGGCAGCAAAAACTGTTCACTCATCATCCACCTCCGGGCGGGGCGGCAATTCGCCATGTTCATATTCCAGCAGCGAAGCTGCCCCGGGATCCGTTTTGCCGCTCTGATACTGCCAGGTTCCGCGCCAGAGTTTTAACTTATGACCGCGGACATTCATGGAGTGCGGCAGCAGACTGCGCCAGGAGCGCTGGGAGTAATTGGGTATGGGCGTAATATCTGTAAAGAGGTAAATCACCGGTTTTTCGCTGCCGGGCAGATCTTCCAGACTGGTCAGTTTTTTTATCGGATTTTTCATATAAATCGACTCGGTATAAAGGTCGTTGACCTGATATTTGTAGAGCATTGTTCCGGCCGGCGCGCCGTCTTGAATAAGTATCTGCGACAAAACCTCGGCCCGGTCGCGCCGCTGTTGATCCTGCGCCATATAGGGTTTGCTGACCGCATGAAAAACCATCAGCGGCCCCAGCAATACCAGCAGAAAACAGCACCAGACGGGCGGTTTTTCGCGCATTTTGAGCAACCCGGTGAACAGCAGAAGCAATACTGCCGCACAAGTGAACGCAAAGACGCTTTCGCCAAAACGATCACAGAATGTCAGCGGGTGTTCAAACTCTATCATACCGGAGATCACATCCGGCGGCAGCAGATAAAACCCCAGCAATACCAGCGCCGAGCCCGGCAGCAGCAAACAGCAAAGCCCATACGCCAGACGGCGGTAAAAGTGTCCGTGCCGCCGGATATTTATTTCATAATAAAGTCCGGTCAAAATCGCCAGCGGCGGCAGCGGCATCATCCACAAATATACATCGTCCATCGGCGCCACCCAGATCAGGAAAAATCCGGTCAGGCAGAGTGTGCGCAGAAAACGGCTGAACATCGGCGCTTTGTCCAGCGCCTGCAGCGCCACGCAAAATGGTGCCCAGGCCAGCAGCAGCCACGGCACCAGCCGCAACAGCATATCCGCCGGAAAAGTCAACAGGTGCTTCAGATAATCCATATCGCTCAAAAACACCGCCCGCGGATAAATCTGCGCCACCTTGACCCCCTGAACATGATAGGGCAGATACCACGCCAGAATAGTTACAAACAATATCCCCAATCCCAAAAATATACCCTTGCCGTGTCTGCGCCGGAAAATCCCCAGCGGCCGCCGCATAAAGATAAGCGGCCCGATAAAAAAGACCAACGCGATCAATCCGCTGATGTAAAAACCCACCGCGCAAGCCGCAAAACCGGCCATCCATGCCCGCGACCAGTCACCACGCACAGCCGCGTAATAATACCATAGCAAGTGGCCGGCAAAAATCACCAACACCAGCAGACAGCTGGAAAAACCATCCGGCGCTTTGTCTAT
The DNA here is from genome assembly GCA_015061695.1 of Lentisphaerota bacterium. Lineage (GTDB taxonomy): Bacteria > Verrucomicrobiota > Lentisphaeria > Victivallales > Victivallaceae > SIG78. The sequence continues at coordinate 15,208 of SUWA01000040.1, read as the reverse complement.
GGCCAGTAAACTGGTCAGCATCATCGCTCCGGCACAGGCCGCCGCCGAAACATTGCCGCAAGTCCGGTAAGTTACCACCAGCACCAGCGCCGCCAGCCCCAGCAATCCGCACAAACTCAACACCCGGGTGCTGATTTCCGGCGCAACGCCCAGTTTGCTCAACGTACCGGCCAGCAGAGGGAAGAGCGGGTGCGCATTGGGGATCGCCTCGCCGTGAACTGTAACCACCGGCAACGGAGCAAATTCCACGCCCTGCGACTGGGCCACCACATAGCCCTCGCGCCAGCTCAATTCCTGTTCATCCAGCGACCAGGGGGCAAATGCAAACAAAAAAGCAAACACCAGCAGTACAACTGTTGGTGTGATGTTCAAAATTTTTTCCCGGTAACGCGCCATAGGCTCAACTTTATATATTTTACGGATCTGTTTTTACCTTGCGGCAATTATTTATGTAATATACCACCGATCAGACGGTTCTGCAAATTGCCGGAACTGGTGGTCAAGGAGTTTTCAACGATTTTTCACTTTTTATAGCGCACTTCCTGAAACTGTCTGACCCGGCGCTGGTTTTCAGCCGGCCGCCCCGAGCTGTCCCCCCGCCGGGGCGGCTGCGGAGCATCCTGCAATGTTTCATCCTCCCGCGCGTGCGTAAGTTTCCACTGCGGGTCGGTTAAGTCGCCGACCGCATAGACCATTACCCAATAGGGGTTTACATCTTTTTGAGTGATCCGGCTGTTACCTTTCCGCCGCGGACTGTCGTAGATCTCCCACCGGAACGACGCCTTGCCGTGTTTGTTGCCGTCGTAAACGATCCGCTGATGCGGCGTCAATTCCAGAAACACCCCCTGCAGATGCGCCGGAACCGCCTTGCCCTGAAGCGCCAGCACTCTGGCACTGTTCAAGAGTTCGGCCTGTTCTGCCGGGGTCAACTCATCAAAATACTCCGGCGAAGTCGAAACGCATCCGGTCAACAGCAGCAACCCCATCACTCCGGATAAAAACCAACACCATTTTTTCATCGTACACCTCGTTTACGCTTGGCGGCAATGCGCTTGCACCAGCGAAGCACAAAGCCTTTCAAAAGATATATTCATCGAAGCCGCCGCTTTCGGCACCAGACTCGTAGCGGTAAATCCGGGCAGACTGTTGCCTTCGAGTATGTAGGGAACATTGTCCTTGCCGATAATAAAATCGACCCGCACCAGATCGCGGCAGTTGAATTCATTATAGAACCTGACCGCCAAGGCCTGCAGCATTTTCTGCTCCTCAAGCGAAATCGTTACCGGCGGGCAGAAGTATTCAGTATGGCCGTTGGCATAAATATATTTGGCATCGTAATCATAAAAACCATCCGGCGGCCGGATCTCCACCACGGTCATCGCCTGCCCCAGCACCACCGGCACGGTACACTCTCTGCCGGCAATGAATTTTTCGGCCAGCAGCTCATCGGCCTGGGCGAGCAAAGCGGGCAGTTTCTGCTGCCACGCTTCCGGCGAATCGATCTTTTCGATGCCGACCGTGGAGCCTTCGCGCGGGACCTTGACCACCACCGGAAAAGTCATATCTTCCGGCGGATCGATCAAATGAGCTTTGGTAATCACCCAGTCCGGCGCCGTGGGCAGCTGCAATGCCTTGAGCCGGGCTTTGGTTTTGAGTTTATCCATCACCAGATCGCTGGCTTCGCTGCCGGAACCGATGAATTCAAGACCGGCGTTTTCCATAACTTTCTGCAAACGGCCGTCCTCGCCCCATGCACCATGCAAAACCGGAAAAATCACATCGCAATTTTTTGCTTCCGGCGGAACTGCGCACTCTTTGAGGTCAAAAACTTCCACCGGGTAGCCTGCCCGGCGCAGCGCTCCGGCCGCCGCGGCACCACTGCGCAGCGATACCTCGCGCTCGCTGCTGGCACCGCCCATAAACAATGCCACTCTGGGCGCCTGTACCCCGGCGTAAAAATCCTCCGCATGTTCAGGAACCAGAAATTTCACCTCCAAATCCAGATAAATACCGAATTTATCAGCCACCTGCTGCCGGATGAATCTTGCCGCATTGATAAAATCCTTTTCGCTGGCACCGCCGCGGTTGACCAGATAATTGCCATGTTCGCTACTTACATAAAGCGCTCCGAAATCGCGCCCCTTCAGCCCGGCCAGATCAATAAGTTTACCCGCGGGGTCAGCTGTGCCCGGATTGCGGAAAATACATCCGGCGGTACGCCCCGCCGGCTCGCGGCGCTTGCGCGACGCCAGTTCGGCCTGTACCAAACTGCACTCCTCTTCCGCATCGCCGGGTGCAAGCTGAAACTCGGCAGCGGTAACAATCACATCCGACGGAATACTGCTGTCGCGGTAACGCCACTCGATATTGCTGCCGGAAACTTCCCACGGATTGCCCTGCAAATCAAATCCGCGCAAGCGCACGATACAGTCGCTGATGGTTTGATTGTTGGCTCCGGCATTCATGCGCAGCGCTCCGCCGATCGTGCCGGGGATGCCGGCCAATTTGCTCATCCCCCGGAATCCGCGGTCAGCGGCCTGCCGCACGACCTCGGGCAGTTTAGCTCCGCCGCCGGTTGTCAGCCGACCATCCGCATTCAGACTGAAAGCGGTAAATTCTCCGCGCAGACGCACCACGATGCCGTCGAGCGGCTCGTCCGAACCCACCAGATTGCTGCCCGCGCCGATCAAAAACAGCTTGATTGAATTACGCACGCAGTAACGCAGCAGTTCCACCAGCTCGCAATCATCTTCCACATCGGCCACCAGCGGTGCATTGGCTCCTGCCCCCAGCGTGGTAAGCTGAAAAAACTTTACATCGCTGCGGAGTTTAAGAAAATTCAAATCCTTTTTGATCGCTGCAATATTCATCTTTTACCCTACTTATTTTGCGTACACTTTTTCAGCATCAAAAACCGCAGTTTCCACTTCCACAAGCTCACCGTTTTCCACTTTGCGGTAAAAACAGCTCCGGTGGCCGGTATGACATGCGCCGGGGCCGAGCTGTTCGATCTTGAAGATCACTGTATCGCAATCGCAATCCACCAGGATCGATTTAATAACTTGCAAATGGCCGGAACTCTCGCCCTTTTTCCACAACTGCTTGCGGCTGCGCGAGTAATAGGTGGCGTAACCGCTTTTGAGCGTTTCCGCCCACGATTCGGCATTGATGTAAGCCATCATCAGCACTTCGTTGGTTTGGTGATCCTGGGCGATCGCCGGAATCAGGCCGCCGCATTTTTCAAAATCAAGCTCCACAGACATCTCTTAAAAACCTCCGCTGGTCAGCGCCAGATAAAAAAGCGGCGCATTATATATAAAACTGTCGATAACATCCCACACGCCCCCCATCCCGGGGATCCAACTGCCGGAGTCTTTGATATTGGCCGCCCGCTTGAGCTGCGACTCGGTCAGATCACCGGCAAAACTGCCCAGAAAAGCCAGAAAACCGAACCCGATGACCACCCACAACGGCTGCGTCAAGCAGCCGCACTGCCGGAAGATCACTGCCGTACCAATCGAAAGCAGCGCCGCACCGGCCGTACCTTCCCACGATTTTTTGGGACTGATCGCAGGAACGATCTTATGGTTGCCGTTTTTCATAAGTTTATTGGAAAGCATCCCCGCAATGTAACCGCCGGTATCGGAAGCCTTGGTACAGAGTACCAGTATCAGAAAGGTCATGGCCCCGAACTCAAAATAGATCCGGGCCAACGGCAGCAGCACCAGCAGCACCGGCGCAGTTACTCCCGGAGTGGCGATCAAAGCTTTGACCGCCCGTTCGCGGTTGCGGTCAAACAGCAGACTCACCAGCAAAACCAACAGAAAAAGTACCGTCAGAATCAGGAAATCCGGCAGATATGCCCGGAATTTTTCCGCCAGAGAATAAGGCGCATATTTGGCCATCACCAGCAGGGAAAAAACTGCGGCCGCCGTCGTATTGACCGGGATCTGCATCGCGCGGACGATCCCCGACAACTCCAGCACCGCCGCCAGCGTTACCGGCAGGATCAGCGCAGCAAAAATCCAGCGCCCGTACTCGCCGGCAAAGGCCACCGCCAGCGCCAGCAACAGCAGCAGCGGAAAACTTATGATCCGGTATTTCAGCATTTTTTTCTCGCTTTCGGTTATAAAAAATCTTCCGTCAAATTTCCGTCATTTTTCCGTCAAACGCCGTCATTTGAGCTTAAATAAGATCCGTCATTTACTTTTTAACGCCGCCGAAACGACGGTCGCGCCCCCGGAACGACTCCAGAGCCTTCTGCAGCTCATGGCGATCAAAATCCGGCCACAAAACATCGGTTATATAGAGTTCCGAATAAGCCATCTGCCAGAGCAGAAAGTTGCTGATACGCAACTCGCCGGAAGTACGCACCACCAGTTCCGGCGGCGGCAGTTCCGGGTCATACAAATATTTTTCAAACATATTTTCGTCCAGAGCATCCGGCGCGACCCGACCGGCTTTGACCTCCTGCGCAAACTTTACGGCCGCATCCACCAGTTCGGCACGACCGCCGTAATTCAGCGCCAGAGTCAACACGCCGGAACGGTTGTTGCGCGTAGCTTTCATGGCCGCCAGCAAACCCAGTCTTGCCGCATCGGGCAAAGCATCGAGTCTGCCGATGGCATTCAAACGCACATCTTCTTTCTGCATTGCCGGTAACTGATTGAAGGTGAACTCTTTGAGCAGTTTCATCAAACCGCCCACTTCTTCGGCCGGGCGCTTCCAGTTTTCGGTACTGAACGCGTAAAGCGTCAGATATTTTATGCCGAACTCCTTGACTGAACGCATGATTTTCAGCACATTTTCCGCCCCGGCCTTATGCCCGGCACTGCGTTCCAGCCCGCGGGCCTGCGCCCAGCGGCCGTTGCCATCCATGATAATAGCCAAATGATTTACGCCAAACGAGTTATCACTCATTGTAGAGCGCCTCCTCTACTGCCATACACAAGGCGTGATAAATCGGCAGATGCAATTCCTGGATCTTGTAGGTTTCGCGCTCCGGCACCGCAATGACCACATCGGCATATTCGCAGCAGACGCCGTTTTTGCACCCGGTCAGCAGAATGCTTTTTACCCCCGCGGCACGGGCGGCCATCAGTGCCAGCCGGATATTTTCGGCATTGCCGCCGGTACTGATGGCAATAAATACGTCGCCGGGACGCGCCAGCGCCCAGAGGTGCTGGGCAAATGCCGCCTGCGGATTGACATCGTTGCCGAACGCGCTGATCAGAGCCTGCGCGTTGCCCAGATTCACAGCGGCGATCCCCATTTGCAGCGACTCCGCCAGTTCGCTCGCACCGCATTTGCCCTGTTCGGCAAAACGGGCTTTCAGCTCCGGCGGCAGCGGGCGCTTTTTGACAAAACCCTTCAGCAGTTCACCGGTGATATGATCGGCATCGGCGGCACTGCCGCCGTTGCCGGCAGTCAGCACCTTGCCGGAATTGCAGGCGCACCTGATAAGCAGTTCTGCGGCCTGATCGATCGGATCAGCGAGCGGGGCCAGCACTGCATAGCGGCCGACCAGCTGTTCTACAAATTTATTCATGGAATCCCATACTCCTGTTTTTCTGAAAATAGTTACATTGGTAATGTAACACATTTCCGGCCGCTTGCAAGGTTTGAAAAGACAAAATAGTCCCGAAAATGCGTATATAATGCACCGGAGTCAGACATGAAGCAGTTATTATGCAAGTCTTTTTGGGTTTTTACTTGTAAAAATCGGAAAGTTGTGTTAAATTAATTATTTTCAGGAATAATTTGTATTTTTAAATTATAGTTTTAATATCAAGGAGTGATTCACATGTCATACAACGGCAGCGAAAAATCTTTTCAGCTTTTCAAGGATTATGTTCTGCAGACCTACAGCCCGGCGCAGTATTTTACTCACGGCAAAGGTGCTTATCTCTATGATGATCAGGGCAATGAGTTTCTGGACTTTGCCTCCGGCATCAGTGTCTGCAACCTCGGCCACGCTCACCCGGCCATCACTCAAGCAGTGGCCGAACAGGCCGGCAAGCTGGTACACATATCCAACTTGTACCTCAACGATGTAACGCCGCGTCTGGCGGAAAAACTCATTTCCAAATGCTTTGACGGCGCAGTCTTTTTTGCCAACTCCGGCGCGGAAGCTAACGAAGGCTTGATCAAACTGGCGCGCAAATTCGGCAACGCCACCGGCCGCAACGAAATCATTTCCATGGAAAACAGTTTCCACGGCCGTACTCTGGCCACGCTGGCCGCCACCGGCCGCGCCAAGTACCGCAAAGGTTTTGAACCGGATATGCCCGGATTCCGCCAGGTGCCTTACAACGATATCGAAGCGCTCAAGGGCGCCATTACCGACCGGACCTGTGCCATCTTGCTGGAGCCGGTACAGGGCGAAGGCGGCATCCTGCCCGCCGACCCGGGTTATCTCAAACAGGTAAGACAGCTTTGCGACGAAAAAAATCTGATGCTGCTTTTTGACGAAGTCCAGTGCGGCATGGGCCGTATCGGTACTCTCTACGCGTGGCAGAGCTTCGGCGTGCAGCCGGATGCTTTCTCCATGGCCAAGGCATTGGCCAACGGTCTGCCGATGGGCGCACTGGTCGTGCAGAGAAAATATGCCGATGTGCTTAAAGTCGGCGAACATGCCAGCACCTTCGGCGGTACTCCGCTGGTCAGCGCTGCCGCGCTGGCGGTTCAGGAAGTGTTTGAAAAAGAAAATGTGCTGGAAAATGTCAACACTCAAGGCGAATATCTGATGCGCGAACTGGGCAAAATCACGCGCCAGTACAAATTTGTCAAGGCCGTCCGCGGCCGCGGTCTGATGATCGGCGTGGTGCTGGATCGTCCCGCCGGAGCGCTTTCGGCAGCGATCCTCAAACACAAGCTCATCACGCTGACCGCCGGCGAAACAGTGCTGCGTCTGCTGCCGCCGCTGAATATTACCCGCGCAGAAGCGGATCTGGCGCTGGAACGTATTGCCGCCGGCTTGGCCGATTACGCTGCAACCATCGAAGAATAAGCACTTTACAAAGAGGTTTCCAATATGTACAAAGATTTGTTGACGCTGCGCGATATAAACGCCGGCGAACTGGAAGAACTTTTTGAGTTGACCGCCAAGCTCAAGAGCGAACGCGGTACTTTTGAAGGCAACACGCTCAAGGGCAAAAGTATCGGTATGATCTTCGCCAAAAGCTCTACCCGCACCCGGGTTTCTTTTGAAGTGGGCATCCATGAGCTGGGCGGACATCCGATGTATCTGGATCAGGGCCGTATGCAGATCGGCCGCGGCGAAACTGTGGCCGATACCGCGCACGTTTTGAGCCGCTACATCCACGGGCTGGTGATCCGTACCTATTCGCAGGCCGATGTGGAAGAACTGGCGCGCGAAGCCTCTTTTCCGGTGATCAACGCGCTGACCGATGATTACCACCCCTGCCAGATATTGGCGGATTTGTTCACCATCAAAGAATACAGCGGTACGACCAAAGTCAAAACCGTCTTTATGGGCGATGGTGCCAGCAATATTGCCAACAGTCTGATGCTGGGTGCCAAGCTCTCCGGCATGGAACTGGTGGTGGCCAGCCCCAAAGAATACGCTCCCAGCGCCGAACTGCTCGCAGAGTGTGCGCCTTACGCCAGCTGGTGCGAAGATCCGGTCGAAGCCATGCGCAATGCCGACTACGTTTACACCGACGTGTGGGTCAGCATGGGTTTTGAAGAAGAACGCGCCAGACGTATGGAGATCCTTGCGCCCTATCAGGTCAACAAAGCGTTGATGGGAAAGGCGAACAAAAACGTCAAGTTCCTGCACTGTCTGCCGGCCCACCGGGGCGAAGAAGTGGCTGCCGACGTAATGGATTCGGATATGTCGATCGTGTTTGATGAAGCCGAAAACCGTCTGCATGTGCAGAAGGCAGTCATGAGCATGATCTATCGTAATATCAGCAAATAAGTTATCTTGCAGATTTGACTTTTTGCATATAAGCGGTTATTATATAACTTTATAAGAGTTGAGTTTCTGGAATATTAGGAGAGGTAAAAAGATGAGTAACATCCCTGAAAAAATGTTGGCGTGGCCGTTGTTCGGTACCGGTTTTGAAGCATTTGGTAAAGATGATAAACCCTGTGTGGTTCCGGTTCCGGAAATCAAAGATGACGAGCTGCTGGTGCGTATCGACGCTATCGGTTTGTGTTTTTCGGATGTCAAACTGATCCGCGCCGGCGAAAGCCATCCGCGCGTTATTTCCGAAGATCTCTCCAAAAATCCCGTCATTCCCGGTCACGAAGCAGTGATGAGCGTGGTCAAAGTCGGCAGCAAACTGGCCAAACAGTACGAAGTCGGCCAGCGCTTTATCATTCAGGCCGATATTTACGTCAACGGCAAAGGTTTTGCCTACGGTTACGCCATCGACGGCGGTATGGCCCAGTACAGCGTGCTGGATCAGCGAGTGCTTAATGGCGACGAAGGCTGCTATCTCCTGCCGGTAGCCGAACACATGCCCAGCGCGGTAGCGGCACTGCTCGAACCCTGGACCTGCGTACAGGCAGCTTATATGATCGAAAACCGCTCCACGCCCAAAGCCGGCGGCAAACTGCTGGTAGTCGGCAAAGCGGGCAATGTTTACACCGCCGGCAAACTTTTTGCCGATAACAAACCCGCCAGCTTGACCACGGTCGGCCTGGATGCAGCGGCAGTTGCCGCGCTGGAAGCGGAACTGGGTCTGAAAGCCACCGCAGCCGATGCTTTGATGGAAGATGAAAAGTTTGACGATATTTTTATTGCCGACCGCTGCGCGGAAACCACGGCCAAAGCGGCCAAACTCGGTGCGTTCGGTGCCTGTGTAAGTTTCGGCGGCGAACTCCCGGCCGAAAAACTCTCCTTTGACGTGGGCAGCATCCACTATCAGGGCTGGTTCTATCAGGGGACGACCTCGCGCGACATCTCCAGTGCCTACGGCCGCAACGTGCGCAGCACCATGAAAAAAGGCGGCACCTGCTGGCTGCCCGGCGGCGCCGGTGCCATGGGGCAGATGCACACCCAGATGGCGGTGGAAAATCCCAATGGCCCGCAGCGCATTATCATCAGCGATATGGATCAGACCCGTATCGACAACGTCAAACGCCTGCTGGCCGATAAGATCGCTGAACGCGGCATTGAGTTTGTGGCGGTCAACCCCACGACCATGACGCCGGAAGAATTTGAAAAAGTGCTGTGGGATTTTGCGCCCGAAGGCTTCGACGATATCGTTATGCTCGTGCCGGTAGTGCCGGTGCTTATGCAATCGGCAGCCCACCTGGGCAAAGACGGGTTGATGAATATTTTTGCCGGTATCCCGGCGGGCAAAGAAGGCGAATTGGATCTGGCGAAGATCGCGCACGACGGCGGCCGCTACATCGGTTCGTCGGGCAGCAAAACGGCCCACTTGCGTCATACGCTGGAACTGGCCACCTCGGGCAAACTCCAGCCGGTAACGGCGCTGGCGGCAGTCGGCGGCATGCAGGATCTCAAGAAGGGTCTGGATGCCGTAGCCAACGCCAAGTTCCCGGGCAAAACGGTGATCTTCCCCAACTGCGAAGATATGCCGCTGGTACCGGTTTCGGCGCTGAAAGATATTCTGCCGGAAGCCGAAAGTACCTACGACGAGCAGGGCTTCTACACCAGCAAGACCGAACAGGCTCTGCTGGATAAATTTGAAAAGTAATTTTTACAAACTGATGGGGATAAATCCAACATGCTGAGTCTGAAAAAAATCAGTGCCATTCTGTTGACGCTCTGCGGGGCAGCGGCAGCGTATTGGCCGTGTACAGCTCCGGCAGGAGATACCGATCAGTTTGCAAAACTTTTTGATCCCGGGATCGAATTGCCGGATCCCGGCAGCAATCTCAAACAGCACATCCGGGCCGACAAGTGGAAAACATCGGGCAAAACGATGTTTCTTTCCGGCAATGTCTACATGCCCTATGGCAATTTGATATTGCGCGCCGACAAGGTGATGATCGACTCCGAAAGCCGCGATATAGAAGCAGCAGGCAACATTACGTTCAGCACAGTCAGGCGTGTAAAGCAAACTGTTACGCTCGAAGAACTTGAGCGTTTGATGCGTCAACCGGACCTGCTGCTGGAGATCACCGGTCAGAGTGTTGATCCGCTGGGTCAGCAGAAACTTGAAGTCATGGTCAGTTCCAGCGGCAGCGTGGTCAAAGCTGACCGGCTTTCGGGCAACCTGCACAGCGGACTTATCACCTTCAGCAATATTGAGATGCAGGTCAACACCTTCACCTGCCGGGCGGATCGCGGTATCCGCCAGCCGGGAGGGCAGATCAAACTGGAAAACGCTGAATTTTCCAGCTGCGAGTATCTGCGCGAAGATCAAAGCCACATAAGTTTTGTGCTTAAAAATGCCGATATTTTCCCGCACGAAACCAATGGATTCGGTTTTGATAATATGGAAAAAGATCATACCGAGTACAGTATTTGGGGTTACAACGGTACGTTCCGTATCTACGATGTGCCGATCTTGTGGCTGCCGCTGTTCTACACGCCCAAAGACGAAAGTCCGCGGCTCTTCCAGATGCAGTTCGGCAAAAGCGGCGACTGGGGTTTTTACGGATTGTTTTCCAAGAAATTCGAGCTGATGAGCTACCCCTATGTAAGCGCCACACTGGATCTGGACTGGTACAGTCTGCGCGGTATCGGTTACGGCGCCCACGCGGCAGTCGCCACCGAAAACTCCCGGACTGAATTGAGCGCCTACAGTATCCACGATAACCGCCCCTACGAAAGCAGCAGCGATAAACCGTGGCATCCGGACAGCGATGCACGCCTGAACATTCCTGACGACCGCTTTGACTTCCGGATCACCAACATGACCCACCTGACCCCGCGTTTGGATTTCCGCGGTCAGGTGGAGTGGATGAGCGACGCTTATATGCTGGATGATTACTTCAGCGATCTGGCGGATGCGTTCAGCGAACCGGCCAGCTACGCGGCGCTGGAATATCAGGCCGACCGTTATTCGGCCTCGATTTACGCCCGTTTTCAGGTCAACGATTTCTTTACGACCGTACAGAAACTGCCGGAAGCACGGTTGGATCTGCCGCGTCAGGAGATCATCCCCGGGTGGAATATTTACTATCAGGGGTCGCATACGGCTGATTATCTGCGCATGAGCTGGGCGGAGTTTGACCGCGATCTGAAAAACCCCTTGAGCAAGCTCGAAGATTACGAAACCGGGCGTTTCGACTCGGTGAACTTTTTGTATTACCCGCTGCGTACAAAATATTTCAATATCGTACCGCGGGCCGGTTTGCGTCTGACCGGTTACACCAATACCTCGCGGGTCAAGTTGAGCGAAGAAGATATTTTTGCGCTGCAGGTCGCTGCCGATCCGGACGATGATTACGGCGTGAAGGTCAAAAATTACGATGATGACGGAGCGTCCAAACTGCGCGTAGTCGCCGAGTTCGGCGTGGAAGCCAACACCAAGATCTACCGGACCTGGCAGAACGTGCGCAGCTCATTTCTGGGGCTGGATGGTTTGCGGCATATCTGCGAACCTTATATCAATTACACGTTTATAACCGATCCGAATGTGGACCGCGAAAAACTGCTCTATTTTGATGACATCGACCGTTTGCGCGAATTGAATTTTATCCGCTTCGGGTTGCGTAACCGTTTGCAGACCCGGCGCGGGAGCTTCCGGGATGCGACAATCCACGAGTGGTTTTCGATGGAAAATTACTGGGATATTTACTTTAACGAAGATGATTACTTCAACCATATCGGGGATTTCTGCACCAAGTTGAGTTTCCGCCCCACCAACGAACTGACCTTTACCGGTTTTATGAGTATCGACGCCGGCAACAATCAGGATCACGAGATCCAGAGTCTGCGCGGCGACCGCGAAGCCGGCCGGCCGGGGATCGGTGGAACGTTCTTCAACCGGCTGTACTTCGGCGTGCAGTACCGGCCGATCGAAGATATTGTTTTCAACCTTTCGTATGACTACAAAGACGGTTACATCGGCCGTGCGGCCTACAGCATGGGCAGTACGCTTACAGAAATCGACTCGGGCAGTTCTTTTGACCAGTTCTATGTAACCGACCGTACCCAGACTTTGAACTTCGGCGTAAGCGCTCCGCTGACGCCCGACCGCAAAACGTTTGGCGCATACAATATATCCTACGACTTTGAAGAAGGCGCATTCACCAAACAGAGTCTGGCGATTTCGCGGCTGTTCCACTGCGTGCGGGTCAGCGCCATGGTGGAGTTGGAGCGCGACCGCGACGATGACAACGATGTTGAATACGAAACCTCGTTTGCGGTATATGCCACGCTGGTCGGGTTGGAAGAACCCATTGACTATGTGCGGCGGCGGGCCGTATCGGAATTTACCGGATTGAATGGAGATTAAAAACTATGTGGATCGTTACAGGCGGCGCCGGACTTATCGGCAGCGCAGTGGTTTGGCAGTGGAATCGTAACGGCATTGATGACATATTGATCGTCGATCATCTGGGCGAATCCGACAAGTGGAAAAATCTGCGGGCGCTGCGCTACAACGATTATCTGGAAAAAGATCAGTTTTTTCAGATGCTTGCCGATGGAGTTTTTGACCATGCGCCAATCGAAGGGATCATGCACCTCGGAGCGTGTTCCTCGACCACGGAACGCGATGCCACTTACTTGATCCATAACAACTTCCAATACACGGTCAAGTTGGCTGAATTTGCCGTCAAACGCAATATCCGCATGATTTACGCCTCCAGCTGTGCTACTTACGGCGACGGCTCGCTGGGGTATAAAGACGATGAAGATGCGATCGAACAACTGCGGCCGCTGAACATGTACGGCTACAGCAAACAGATGTTTGACTTGTACGCCAAACGCCGGGGCTGGCTCAAACACCTGGTGGGGTGCAAATTTTCCAACGTGTACGGTCCCAACGAGTTCCATAAGGCGGGAATGCGCAGTGTAGTTTTGCGCGCCTACGAACAGATCAGCGCCACGGGCAAGATGGGTTTGTTCAAGAGCTACAACCCGGAATACGCCGACGGCGAGTTCAAACGCGATTTTCTTTATGTGAAAGATGCCGTAAAAATGCTTTGGCATCTGGCTTGCGTAAATACCGCATCATGCGGCTTGTACAACATCGGCAGCGGCCGGGCGGAAACGTGGAACTCACTGGCGCGGGCCGCCTTTGATGCGTTGGGCAAACCCTGTAATATAGAGTATATAGAAATGCCCGAACACTTGCGCGACCGCTACCAGTATTACACCTGTTCGGAAATGGATAAACTCCACGCCGCCGGTTATACCGAAGAAGCCGCCTCGCTGGCAGATTCCGTGCGCGACTATCTGGTGAACTATTGCCTGCCGGGCAAATACCTCGGCGACGAGTAAGGCTTTCTGTAAAATAACATTATCAAACATAGTTAAAATTTTAACTTCACGGGAAAATTGTGTAATGAAAACGCACTGCATTTTTCGGTTATTTACAATTGCTTTTTTGATTTTTTCCATGCAATCGGCAAGCTTTGCGGCAGAAAAAAAACAGGCTAAACCTGAACTCAAACGCGTCTGCGGAGTGGAATTCGGTGCTGTATGCCGCGTGGTCAATCACCCCAGAAATCAAACTTATCGTTATTTGAGTGGTCGGGAAAAAACCGCCTATTATTTTGTACCGGAAAAAAAGTTTGATAATTTTCAGAATTATTATTTATGGGTAACTCCAAAAAATAAAAAAGTTTACGCTATTTCAATGACAGCTGACTTCAAATCATCACAGGAAGCAATGGGGTTCTTTGACAAAATCTGTGTTGTTCTGGAAAAACATTATAAAGTCAAGCCCAAAGAAATTTCCACCATGAAAACAAAAACTCTGTTGTTCAAACTTGATAATGGAGAAATATTATTGGAAATAGACAGCGGATTCGGCAGTTGCGAAGTTTCGGTTAAGATGGAACATACAGAATTGGCGGCCAGCTGCGAAGCAGAAGAAAAAGTACTTGCCCGTGAAGCAGCAGAAAAAGCGGCAGAAAAAGTTGATACCTCGGCTTTGGAATAAAGCTCATACTGCAAGGTGCTGATGATGAAAAAAGAATTGGTTTGTTCACTTTTGGCGGGTTGTTCGCTTTGCGCAACGGCAGCGGAAAAGGTTGTTGAAAGCAAGATACTCCCCAAGGTCTATCTCTGGCAAGACTCATCCATCCGCACCCATGTTGACCGGCCGTCCATAACTCCCATGCTGGTAAACAGTTCCGAAGCACGTCCGGCGGTGCTGGTCATTCCCGGCGGCGGTTACGGCAGCGTTTGCGAATCGACCGAAGGTTCGCCGATCGGCAAAAAGTTCAACGAACTGGGTTATCACGCTTTTGTATTGGATTACCGCACCGGAACCGGTGTCTGGCCCCGGCCGCAGCTGGATGCCATGCGGGCAATGAAAATGATCCGCTGCAATGCCAAAAAGTGGAACGTAAATCCCGACCGGGTATATGTTTGCGGATTTTCTGCCGGGGGGCATCTGGCGGCAAGTTTGGGGACGATCTGCGCTGAACTCGATGCTGCTGCCAGTGATGAGTGCGATAAATTCCCGCACCGGCCCGATGCAATGATCCTCTGCTACGGAGTGCTGGTCTTTGAAGATTGGAGTCATATTGGTACACAGCGCAATCTGCTGGGCGATGATTTCAAAAAAGTGCGCCATAATTGTTCGACCGAAAAGTTTGTAAATGCCGATACCCCGCCGGCATTTTTGATGCACACAATCAACGATCAAACTGTAAACTACCGCAACAGCATCGTTTTTGCCGAAGCTATGGCTAAAGCTCAAGTACCTTGTGAATTAGCACTTTACAACTGGGGCGACCACGGTATGCTGTTGGGTAAAAATACCGAAGTCGGCGCCTGGCCGCTGCAAGCGTATGCCTTTCTGGAAACGCTGGAAAAATCCAAACTCGATCCCGGATTCCGCGAACGCTACACCAACAAATATCAAGCCGGTCAGTTATAAATAAAACCGCAAAAAATATTTTAGGGGGGTGTTGCAAAACAATTTTGCAACACCCCCGATTGGTATTATGAACAATATGGCCAGCCAACAGCCCATGCGGCGGAACGCCGCACAGCCCGGTCAGGGCCGCGAACGCATGAGAGGGCAGTTTGCCGGATATATTCCGGCAAACCGAGCGGAAAAGTTCCGCGAAGCCGAACGGAGTT
>SUWA01000133.1 GCA_015061695.1 Lentisphaerota bacterium | reverse complement strand
ATCGCTTCCGGGCGGGTCTGCATGATCTGTTCCCCCAACTTATACAAATCTTCATGCGAATGAGGACTGCCGTCAAGTTTGACTATCAAGTCCTTATACTCCACCCCTGCTGCGGTCATGGCATCAATGTAACCGTGCAGACGCTCATGCGGAAGTTGACCGGATATCTCTTTTTCTGTATAAAAAGTGGCGATTTTTCTGAAACCGCGTTCCAACAGATATTCTGTCGCCAGCCGGGCTCCGGTGCGGAAATCGATCGCCACAAAATCAACTTCTGCATTCAGACGTTCCTGAAACACACACGGTATTCCCATCGTCGCAAACTGCTGATACTGTTCCATTGCCGGCCAGGAGTAAGAAATCAGACCATCGATCTGACCATTGATTTCACCAAAGAATTTTCCCAAATCATTATGCTGCGGCATATCCTCAAAGAAAAAACGGGTATCATAACCATGCTTGCGGGCCTCCTGCTGAATCAGAAAAGCCAAATCCAGATGACATTCGTTAAAACCGGGAAAAATCATGACCCCGATCACCCCGCTGCGCCCCCGCTTCAGGCGGCGCGCCATGCTGTTGCCGACATAATTCAATTTAGCAGCGGCATCCCGGATCCGGCGCAATGTTTCCGGCGCGACCCGGGTACCGCCGTTAAGCGCCAATGAGGCAGTCGATATTGCAACTCCGGCCTCTCGGGCAACATCTTTTATACTTACACTCCGACGGGCAGACATATTGAAGAACTCCATTATTAATGTCGAAACGTTTCGATGACTTGTTACTAATATACGGATTTTCAGATAAAAGTCAAGGGGGGAATAAAAAAAATTTTCTTTTTTTTGAAATTACCTCTTTTGTCAGCTTTTCTCCGCATTATGCGTACCTCGCCACGAGCCGCCGCAAAAAAGCATCAAAAAATCATGCTCTTCCCCACACAAATGGGCTGTTGCAAAACAGTTTTGCAACAGCCCATTTGTCAATATTTATAAATTCAAAGCTGTTTTACGCTTTTTCGCGCAAGGTTTTAAGTTTATCCAATATGATCTCGCGCACAAAAGCCAATGCTTCGCTTAAAGACTCTTCCCGGAAATGCCCTCCGGTGCAACCCGAACAATTGTTCAGCGCCTCTTTCAATTCACTGATGTCGCGCAGCATATATTTCAGCAACCCGATCCGCAATGCCGAAGTGTCATCTTCCGGGTCAGTTTCTTCAAAGTTATATATCCGGGAAAGCAACTTCCCGAACAAACAGGTTACTTTCAGCGCTGTTGGCATGGAACGGCGGTCGGCTCCGGCAGTTGCCACAACCCACTCTTTAGCCAGATTTTCCACCTTCCGGACAGCTTCAAAAGTGTTGCGTTTGCGAACATCGCGCCGTTCCTCATCCCATTCCGCCTCATTTTCAAACTGCTCAAATTCACTTTTGAGCATCCGCATGGGGTCTTTGACTCCGGTAGGAACCAGTTCCGGCTGCGACATCAAGCGCTTGAAAATCATTTCGTCTTCGCCGGGCAGATCAAGACACGTCGGCAGAGCCCGGAAATAACCGGAAATACGCATTTCATCCTTGCGTATCTCGCGGCTCCAGGTAAATTCATCCCAATTCTGCCGGAAAGACCAATCCATGAATTTTCACCTTGCTGAAAACTTATTGGGCACTCAATTCCAGTCGCGGCGCATCGCTCCACAACCGTTCCAGATCATATCGGCTGCGGGCTTCTTCGCCCATGATATGCACCAGCACGCTGCCAAAGTCGATCAACACCCATTCGCTGGCCGGTTCCCCATCAACGGCCAAAGCCCGGCGCTGAAACTCTTTTTTGACCTCTTCTTCCAGATGGCCGGTCAATGCTTTAAGATGCGGCACACTGGTCGCTGTAACAATGATAAAGTAATCGGCAATACTGCTGATATCGCGTACATCCAAAGCGACAACATTGCCGCCGAGTTTTTCCATGGCCTGTTCTGCACAAAAACGAGCCAACTGCTCGTCACGCATGACATTACTTTCTGCCATAACAATCCTTTCTACTTTGCTTGATAGAGAGCATTCTCTCTTATATAACGAAAAACATCTGCATTGATAATATTGTGCAGATTTTCGTTTTTTGCCAATTTTTTTCGCAATTCAGTTGAAGATATTTCAACATAATCGACGCGCTGCAGGCTTTTACGCAGTTTTTCCGCCAGTACCCTCCCCCAGAAATCCTCCGGCAGGATCAATCCATCACAGCTCCCGGAATCGTTTTTGCGGGGAAAAGTGATTATTTCGAACTTCTGCACCAACTCTTTGGCACAATACCATGTATGCAATTGTTCAAGACTGTCCTGTCCGATCAAAAGCTGCAGTCGGGACTCCGGATATTCTTTCTGCAATTCAGTTAAAATCTTATATGAATACGAGGGATCAAACTTTTTGCGTTCTTCAATATCCGACACCTGGCAACCGGAAATGTTGCTTATAGCCAACTCAACCATCTTTACACGATGAAAAAACTCCGTCATACATCCGGAGTTTTTGTGCGGGGGTGCCCAACTCGGCACCCACAATACCAGATCGCTCAAATCCCTTGCCAGCACCATTTCGGCCAACATGGCGTGGCCCAAGTGCGGCGGATCGAACGCACCGCCCAGAAAGGCGATGCGTTTGCAGCATCCGGTTACAATTTTTTCGGTCAGGCTCAATGCTTGGCCGGTTCGATAACATCAAAACCGGTAAAGGGCCGCAGCACTTCCGGCACCACCACCGAACCATCTGCGCGCTGGTTGTTTTCCAGAATGGCGATCGCAGCACGGTCGGTCATGGCCGTAGCGCTGATGGTATGCACAAAACCGCGTTCATCGCCATCCTTGTAACGGATGTTCAAACGGCGGCTCTGGAACTCGGTAAGGTTGGTATTGCTGGTGACTTCGCGGTAGGCATCGAATCCGGCGAACCAGGCTTCGATGTCATACTTTTTATAGCCGGGCGCGCCCAAATCGCCAACGCAGACGTTGACAACGTGATAGGGCAAACCGAGCTGCTGGAGCAAATATTCTTCGTTTTCCAAACAGAAATCATGGTACTTGACCGAATCCTGCGGTTTGCAGAAGATGATCTGTTCGACCTTGTGGAACTGATGCACGCGGAAAATACCGCGGCTGGCTTTGCCGTAACTGCCGGATTCAGTACGGAAACAGGGCGTATAAGCCGTGTAGAAGCGCGGCAAAGTCGCACCTTCCAGCACTTCATCGGCA
>SUWA01000039.1 GCA_015061695.1 Lentisphaerota bacterium | reverse complement strand
CGGTGGCGGAAGTCAAACCCGTACCGGTTACGCCGCCCGCAGCGCCGGTAGCCGAAGTCAAGCCCGAACCGGTTACGCCGCCCGCAACGCCGGTAGCCGAAGTCAAGCCCGAACCGGTTGCCACGCCCGCGCCGGCGGCAGTTGCACCGGCTCCGGTTGAAGTGAAGGATGAAAAACCGCTTGAATCGCACCCCATCCCCCCAACCATACCAATTCAGCTTCCGGTGGATTTTTGTGCGAACGAAAAATCCCGCCCCGGTGCGGCCACGCTTGTAGTATCGCTGGGAGTATTTCTGCTGGGTCTGGCGGTTTATGCCATCAACATGCTGCCGCTCATCCGGATGTCGGTAGATGCCAAGTGGAAGATGCGCGAAGTTCTGTCGGTTTATGCACAAAGCGGCAATATCAATTTGTTGGATTATCTGGTTCACTACGAAAATTTGAGTCTGCGCAACAGTTATATCTGTTGGGGCTGCAGTTTGCTGATCATGCTTATCGTCTGGCTGTTGACTGCGGTAGCTGTCCGCAAAAAATTCATGGGCTGGGTGCTGGCACTGATCGGATTGCTGTTCGCTATGCTGGGCAGTGCGCTGACCGACTTTATTATTCAGATACTGCATACCAAGTTCTGACGGAACTGCAGTCAATACCTTAAAGCTGTTGCAAAACCAATGCGTTGGCAACAGCTTTTTTATTGACAATGCACTTCCAGCAAAACTATCTTGGTAGGATGGTTGAAAGGTGCCGGATCGGCCGGATACGGCATGGAAGCACCATCGCACTTGAAACAGAAGTCTTCCGGAATCGGGATCGTGCCGGCCAGACGCAAATACTCACCGTCGCAGATCGAATCCAGCTGTTCCATAAAAGCCGAACCTGATAAATAGAGCGAGTTATTGACCACGATCAATATGCCGTTATCGGCCACCAGCGGCCGGACTTTGTTGATAACGCCCAGCGGATTGTTGGCCAGATCGATCACCCCGCGCGAGGTGGACGAAAAAAACGGCGGATCCAGGATCACACAATCAAATTTGCGCTGTTCCCGGCGCAAGCGGCTGATCACCGGAAAAAAATCTCCGGCACAGAAATTTTTGCGGGTAAAGGCAAATCCGTTCAGCGAAGCACTGCGGTAAGCTAAATTCATAAACTTGCCGGAGAGATCCGTTTGCAAAACTCCGGCGGCACCACCGGCGGCCGCGGCCACGCCCAAACTTCCGGTGTAGGCAAAGGTATTCAAAATTTGTTTGCCGCGCATATTTTCCAGCAAATACCGCCGTAAATTGCGCGTATCACTGTAAAAACTGCAATCGTGGTTCATAACCGGATCGACCGCATAGCGCACGGATTGTTCTTCGATAAACGAATCACACTTTTCGCCGTAAAGGAGTATCCCGTTGCGCTCCGAAGTAACTTCGGAATGACGGCGTTTGAGCAAGATGCACTGCAGAAAATCCAGTTTGCTTTGCAGAAAAGCTGCCGCATCGTCCCGACCGGCGCACGCTTTGGCGTAATCGTGGATGACCGCAGTACGCCCCAGCAGGTCGATCACCAGATCCGGATCGCCTTCGGTAAAGCCGTTGAAAAGCCGCCACGCCCCGCGATGCTTTGAATCAGAATCAAGCATCCGGCGCCGCCGTTCCAGTGCCGCAGATAAAAGTTGTCCGATATTTTTCTTTTCCATAATGCGTATAATATAGCACGCAGTAAGCGGATTTGCCAAACTGCAAAAATAATGGTTTTTGCAATTTTAAACTTGACTATGCCAAAAAATGAGATATATTAGGATATAGATATGGAAACGTTTCCACATATAAAAAATCCCGGGCGTAACAAGATGACGATCAAAGATATAGCCAAACATTTCAATACCAGTGTCAGCGTAATTTCGCGCGCATTGAACGACCGGGGGTATGTGAATGAACAAAAACGGCAAGCGATCAAGTCTTATGCCGCGCTTCATCATTACCAGCCATCCGGCACCGCCAAACAACTCAAACAAGGCGCAAAAAATACCATTGGTATTGTCATGCCATGGGTTTTACGCAATCAGATGGATTTTATACAGCTGCTTCTGGCCGCCATGCACCGCTCCCGGAAAGAATGGCAGCTTATGATCGGCAACAACGTTCAAACAGTCGATCAGATGGCGGCTTTGCAGATGCCGAAAATCATTGCCGTAAATATTACCTCTGAACAGCTTCCGGCTTTTCAGCGTGCCGCCGCCCGGGGGGTGGATATACTCAATGTCCTGGGGTACTGCCCGGGTTTTTCCGGGATACGGGTCACGCATGAAAAGGCGACCTATGACTGCATAAAGCTGTTGAGCGCCAACGGACACCGCCGTATTGCCTACATTGGGCTGGATCTGACGCAGGATACCAGTGCTTTGCACCGTTATTACCTGAAAATGGTCAAGGATGGTATGGAACGGGCCGCGGCGGAAGAAAATTTGAGTTTTTCTGAAGCAGAAAACATGCTTTACTGCGGAGAAAATTACTCTTTTGATTACCAACAGATCCGGCGGCTGCTGCTTGATTACCGGCCGACGGCAGTGCTGGCGTGGACAGAACAGGCCGAAGCGGCAATTTATGCCGTTTGCCACGAAATGCAGCTGAACATTCCGGAAGATATTTCAATAGCAGGTATTGGCGGCAATTTTATGCTTGACGGATTTGCACCGCAGCTGACTCATTACCGTTTTGATTACCCCAGTGTGTTGAAAAAAATAGAAGCATTTATCCACGCTCCGCCCGGTGAGTATAACGAAAATCACAGCGTTGATTTCCTGTTTTATCCCGGCAACAGCATAAAAAACATCAATTTATAATAACAGAAAGAGCCTGTCATGAAAAAAATCATCCGCAACTTTACTTTGATCGAACTGCTGGTTGTGATCGCCATCATTGCCATTCTGGCGGCAATGCTGCTGCCCGCTCTGTCTGCCGCGCGCGAACGCGCCAGAAATGCCAACTGTATCGGCAAACTCAAACAGATCGGCACCGCCATGATCATGTATGCCGGTGATAACAAAAGCTATCTGCCGGTAAACAATCTGCGCGGAAGTTGCTCATGCAAACGCTGTGTGATCGTAAGCGGCTGTACCTTTGCCGGTAATGATGTACCAGCCATGCTCATCAATGGGGGTTATTTCGGCAGCGCCACCAACAATGCCCAGGGCGAAAGCAGTGAGTCAGATCAGAACAATCTTTTCCGCTGCCCCAGCGACAGTACATGGTTTTTGAAGGATGAGTCCGGTTCGTACTGGCTCTTTATTGTCAGCGGCGGTACTTGCGGCCAGTGGAGTATCAGTACAAGCGCTCCGGCATGCAACCGTATTATTGTCGGACGCGACAATCCGGAGTGTTCGGTCTGTTTTGATACCATTCCAACTAAAGATAATAAACCCAAAAGCGGCGCTGCTGCTGCTCTTATTCACCCCAAGAACATGAATATCGTCCGGCTGGGCGGTCATGTCAACACCTTCCTGCTCCCGGATACAAGCAAGATAAGTTCAATCCCCATGGGTAAATATATTCCGCAGGTCGTAGAGTCTGACATAAAAGAAAATCTCGGCAACTGACATTTTGAAAAGCCCCCGGAATTCGGATGCAGTTCCGGGGGATATTTTATTTTGCAGCAGCTCCGTTTTTTGTTTTTATGCACAAATGAAAAATTATCAGTTACCAGTTTCTATTCCCCCCTTGACAAATCGTTGACGTTGATGTATATTAGTGTGATAACAAATTTTATTGCCCAAACAACCTTAAACCAATCATGAAAAGCGTAAATATGAAAAAACAATTCACCCTCATCGAACTCCTGGTGGTAATTGCCATCATCGCGATTCTGGCGGCCATGCTGCTGCCGGCACTCTCTGCCGCGCGCGAACGCGCCAGAAATGCCAACTGTATCGGCAAACTCAAGCAGATCGGCACTGCCATGATCATGTATGCCGGTGATAACAAAAGCTATCTGCCGGTCAACAGTCTGCGCAATTCTAAAACCGGGAATTGTTCCTGCGGTAAATGCGTGATCATCAACGGCTCCAGCTTCTCCGGTACTTCTGTACCTGATATGCTCATTGAGCAAGGTTATTTCGGCGGCGACAAATCCACCGATCAGGCGTTGGACAATATGTACAAATGCCCCAGCGATTCGATCTGGTTCAAAGCCCAAGATGCCGGTTCGTACAACTTCCTGATCGTCAGCGGCGGTACTTGCGGCCAGTGGACCATTTCCGACAAAAACCCGGCCTGCAACCGCATCATTGTCGGGCGCGACAATCCGGAGTGTTCGGTCTGTTTTGACAATATGCCAACCAAGGGTTCTTCCACCAAAACGGGAGCAACGCCGGATTTCATCCACCCGAAGAATCTGAATATCGTCCGGCTGGGCGGCCATGTGAATACCTTCCTGATCCCGGATAAAGACAAAGTCAGAAACACCGCCGTTCTGACCTACATCCCCACCGTTGTGGAAACAGACATTGAAGAAAACATGGGCGATTAAGATAATTTTGCAAGAAAATAGGTTTTGAAACTTGCGAAATCGCAAAATTGCGTTATATTATTACTTCATTGTGTTACGTTAAAAAATATTGAACAAATTTTTACATAAAGGGATTTTATCATGGCACATAAGAAAGGTCAGTCCAGCAGCCGTAACGGCCGCGACAGCAATCCGCAGTATCTGGGTGTGAAAAAGTACGGTGGCCAGAGCGTTCTCGCCGGTAACATCATCGTCCGTCAGTGCGGCACCAAGTTCCATCCGGGCAAAAACGTCGGCTGCGGCCGCGATTACACGCTCTTTGCTCTTTGCGACGGCGTTGTGGAATTCCGCAAATCCGCCCGCACTGTCAGCGTGATCCCGGTCGAAGCGTAATAATTTTACGCTTTTTCCGAACAGGATTTTCAAGCCCGTACTCTGTTTTTGCAGAGTTGCGGGCTTTCTGTTTATAAAGCTCCTGTACAAGCAAGCACAAAAAAGTTCAATCAAAGGTATAAAATATGTTTGTTGATCGGGTAAAAATTTCAGTCAAGGGCGGCAAAGGCGGTAACGGCTGTGTGAGTTTTCACCGCGAAAAGTTTGTGCCGCGCGGCGGCCCGGACGGCGGTAACGGCGGCAACGGCGGCAGTGTGGTACTCAAAGCTGATGTCAACGAGCAGAGTCTGATCGACTTGAGCTACAACCGTCATTACGATGCGGCCAACGGGCCGAATGGCAAAGGCAAAAATATGTACGGCAAAAATGCCGATAATGTAGTGGTCAAAGTTCCGGTCGGTACGGTAGTATACGACGAAGAAACCGGCGAGTTTCTGGGCGATCTGGAAACTGCGGGCATGGAGCTGGTAGTGGCCAGAGGCGGCAAAGGCGGTCGCGGCAATGCGGCGTTTGCCACCAGCGGCAACCGGGCGCCCCGTACCTGCGAAGAAGGTACCGAAGGCGAAGAAAAACTGCTGCTGCTGGAACTCAAGACCATTGCTGATGTAGGCCTGGTCGGTTATCCCAACGCGGGCAAGTCCACGCTGCTGCGGGCGTTGTCGGCGGCGCGGCCCAAAGTTGCGCCCTACCCGTTTACCACGCTGCACCCGATGGTCGGAGTGGTGGAATACGAAGATTTCAGCCGTCTGACCGTGGCCGATATTCCCGGATTGATCGACGGAGCGCACCGCAATGTCGGTTTGGGACATCACTTTCTGCGGCATATCGAACGCACGCACCTGTTGGTCTATGTGCTGGATATGGCCGGGATCGACGGCCGTACGCCATGGGAAGATTTCCGGCATCTGCAGAGCGAACTTGAGCTTTACATGAAAGGCTTGAGCAAACGCCCCGCACTGATCGCCGCCAACAAGATGGATCTGCCCGAAAGCGAAGAAAATCTGGCGCTGCTGCGCGAGGAACTTGCCAGCGAAGTTATTGATATAGTGCCGATTTCGGCCGACAAGTGCGAACTGGATAACCTGAAAGCGCTGCTGCGCGAAAAGGTCGGCGCCATTCAGAAATCCTCGCCTTTCTTTGTCGGAGCCAAGCACACCGGCGGCGTGGATCTGGTGGAATTGGATGAATCAGATGACGCTGATTTCGATATTTCCATGCTGGGACTTGAAGCTGATAATGACAACGGTGATTTTTAAGTTATGAACAAAAACGAACTTTTACAGCATTTGGAAAAGCTCAATATGCGGCCCGGCCGCGGCTTGGGGCAGAACTTCCTGCTGGACAATAATCTGTTGGATTATATTGCCCGCAGTGCCAATATAACTTGCGGCGAAGTGGTTTTGGAAGTCGGTCCCGGCTTTGGCGCTCTGACCGAAAAACTGCTGGCTTGCGGCGCCGAGCTTTATGCTGTAGAGTATGACCACCGGGTTTGCGAATTTCTGCGCGAAAATCATAAAGAAAGCAACTTCCATTTGACCGAAGGCGATGGCTGCCGGGTGGATTATGCGGAATTGCTGGGCGAAGCTACGCCGTTCCGCGCCATAGCCAATCTGCCTTATGCAGTAAGCAGCATATTGATCGCCAAATTTCTGGAGCTGAAAAATCCGCCCCGTCAGATGATTTTTATGCTGCAGAAAGAAATGGGCGAACGACTGGCAGCTCAACCGGGCAAAGGCAGCTACGGCGCATTATCCGTGCGGGTGCAGCAGCTTTATGAGGTAAAAATCCTGCGTATCGTGCCGCCGGAAGTCTTTTATCCGGCGCCCAAAGTCGATTCCGCGCTGGTGGAGTTCCGCCTGAAAGACCATATTCCGGCGCCGGAAGAACGCAAAAAACTGGAAAAAGTGGTCAAACTGGCATTTCTCAACCGCCGTAAGCAGCTGGGGAAAGTTCTGAAGCAGAATTACAGCGAAGAAGCTATCCGTTCAGCGCTGGCCGCCGTGGGGCATCCGTGGGAGATCCGGCCGGAAAAATTGAGTGTAGAGGAATTTGAACAGCTTTCAAGTTTGCTGAATCCGCGTTAAAGATCGCTTCAGGTTGACAAAATATCTCCTTGTGTAACTGATAAAAACAAGTTACAACAAGGAGATTTTTTTATGCAGATTCAATTTTTGGATGCTCCGTCTTTTTCCATTGACATCAATGGCACACTGCGCCGTCAGGGCCGTTGGCTGCTGACCGCAGACTGGTTCGACAGCGACATAAATATGCTGGCCGAAGAGTGGGCCGGTCAGGTGGGCGATGCCTGGCGCACCCCCTCGCCGGACGGCCGCAGTTATACCACGGACGAAACGCTGAAAGTTACTGCCATAAACAGCCGCGCCGATGACAGCCGCAGCTGTGTGGTTATCTTTGAAGCAGCAGCAGTTTCCGCCGCCGGCAGCGCGATCGTTCCGCTGGATAACAGCAGTACGTTCAAACGCTGCAAAGACCTTACTGAATACAAAAGTGCCAGTTTCCAATTGATTGGAGCATCTGAAAACGACCTGCCCCGCCCCGGCGAACTTATCGACTGGGCTGGCAGCGACTACCGGTGTGAGTCACTTGAATCGGAACACCACGATGACGGCACTGTTACTGTAAAAATTTGTGCAGTCAACACCGCGGTTTGCGCCGGAGGCAGAATTACCACGCTCGAAAACAGCGGAAACGAAAAACTTAAACGCGGCACCTGGCTGGTTCTCCCGGAAGCGCTGGACGATTTTCTGCAAACCAACGCACTGCACACGCCCGCACTCTGGGCCGGCGAAAATTATTACATAAGTCAGGTTGCCACCGAACCGGCCGATTCGGCCAACCGTACTTGCGTAACTTTGACTGCCCGTTATGCTCAACTGAAACTGCTGGAAGTGCTGCGCAGCGAAGAGCTGCTGGCAATTATAGATACCGATAATCCGGCAAAACTGCTGGTCTGGCGCAGCATCTGGCAAGCTGCCCGCGAAGATCAGGCTTTGTTTGAAGCTATGCTCGGCACCAGCGCTTACGAGTGGACGCAAGACGCAAAGGCGATCGTTTGCAAAGTTACGCCCAAACGTATTTCGGATTGCGAATTTGAGTATACGCTCGAAGCCCGTTATCCGGAAAG
Source organism: Lentisphaerota bacterium (assembly GCA_015061695.1). Classification (GTDB taxonomy): domain Bacteria; phylum Verrucomicrobiota; class Lentisphaeria; order Victivallales; family Victivallaceae; genus SIG78. Next base: position 16,899 of record SUWA01000039.1, on the reverse strand, counting down.
TATCGGCATAAACTACTCTCACCAATACTGGAAAGACCGCGATATAGCCGAACGGGTGGAATATTATACCCGGGTGGGCGAAATGCGTTTTTCGCCGCTGCAGTGCGGTTATACTTACCGCTACAACGGGGTTTACACGGCACTCAATAACTGGCGCGCCGCCGATCAGTGCCCGCTGGATACAGCCAATCCGCTGCCGGTGAACTGGATCAATCAGCCGCTCAAACTGCTGGAAATACTGGAAGTAAGCTATCTGGAAGGTACTTCGCAAAGCAATATCCGGACGATCTGCAGCTGGTTCACCGGTCAACGGATCACCAGCACCTCGCTGGCCGGAGTCAGCGGCAACTTTTTGCGCTATGATCTGGAAGTCGATGATATGACCGACAGCCGTAACCGCAAGTGGACACGCATAACCAAAGTTTACCGTAAATCACCGGCCAACTACAACTGGAACGCACAATACTGGGTATAAAATCAGGAGCAGCTTATTATGTTGGAAAAATTTACTTCTGTAAAACGCAATCAGCTTCCGCTGGTCGGCGGGGACTGGATCATCAGCGAAAACAATGCTAATGAAAGCATCATAAACTTAAACCCGGAATTCATGTTTCAACCGCCCTACCGGGGTAATTTTGCGGTGAGTAATAATAACGATGCGCTGCTGAATGTTTATGATACGACTTTTGTTGGCAGTGACGAATCAAATGCACCTGACCGCAGCGGAACTGTTACTTTGCGCTGGCAGAAAATCATTCAATCCGGCGAAACGTATTACTCCATACCTTGCGGAAAAACGGCCGATGCACCATCATTGAGTGATTTCAAGGTCAATAAAAACGGCTGGCTGCTGCTGCAGATGAAACGGGTCAACAGTCAATCAGCCGACGTTATGTTCAGCGATGATTATCTGGGCAATGTAGCACTGGATTTCAAATGGATCTTCAAAGAGTCGATCCCCACGCCGGAAAGCAGCAAAGTTTATCTGGCTGCCGCCGGAGTTATTTTTGATGAGGATGCAGAAATTGCCGAAGTAGTGCAGCAGCAATTCGGCCCGGCCGAACTGTGGATACCGCTTGAAGTCAGCGAACAAGAAAGTTCCAGCTCTTCCAATGGCAGCGAAAGTTCGACTTCCGGCACGGACTCCGGAAGCAGTAATTCCGAATCCGGCAGTTCCAGCAGCAATGAGTCCTCCTCCAGCCGGTCCGAAAGCGAGTCCGGAGAAAATTCCGAAAGCAAGTCCGGAGAAAATTCCGAAAGCAAGTCCGGAAGCCTCTCGTTCAGTATCTCCCATGATGATTCCAGCTCCGGAGATGATGGCGAAAACAAAGTTATCCGGGTAACATTCTACTACCGGGAAGATATGAATGCACGCGATACCCTTGACTCCCCCAACGAGATATACCGCTATCGGGAATTAGCGCTCACCGGCGAGTTTACCGCCAACAGTCAATATCCGGAATACGGTTATCAGGTGCTTTTGACCGGCACAGAATACTACAATACTGAAGATGGTGACTTTGAAGAAGAAATCGTTCATACCATGACCGTTTTCAAAGACGGAGAAAATGCGATCTGGACATTTTATGATTACGATGCCGAAGATTGGGGCGATTGGTATGACAAGTATGATGAATATCTCGATAAAGTATACGAAACACCGGTTTATGAACACCCGGCCGTGGCCGATCACCCGGTCTACCCGCTGGGCAACATCCGGGTCGACCACCATATTGTTCAGGGAACCACTGAATTGGGGCAGCTCAACGATCTGCAAAGCTCTCTGATCATCAATTTTGCGCTGTAAAGCTGTAAGGAGTTGATATGTTCAAAAAAGATTCCATTGATATAGTTATTCCCTTGAGCAGCGGCAGCAAACACGATAATTTTGAGCTGCGCATGGCGTTGCGCTCCATTGCCCGGCATGTCAAAAATTGCGGTCAAATCCGGGTAATAACTGATTCGCCGCCAGCGTGGCTGGATAACTGTCAAGTGTTGTCTTGCCCCGATAAGTATTTGCACAACAAAGATGCCAATATCATCCGCAAACTGCTTACGGCGGCCAACGAAACTGATTTGAGCGATCAATTCCTGTTCTGGAGCGATGATCAGGTGGCCTTGCGCAGCTTCAATGCTTCTTCGCTGCCGCCGATCTTCAATCGCCGCAGCGCAGAAGCGTTCCACCCCGACCGGATATGGCATCGCCGGATGCTGCACACGTTTGACTATCTGCAAAAGCATGATTTGCCGCTCAACTGCAATTGGGAAAGCCACACGCCGCAAAGGATAGATAAAGCGCTTTTCCAACAGCTGCTGAAAAATGTGGACTACATTACTGAACCCGGTTTGGCGGTCAACACCATTTACTTCGGGCTGGCCGGGACCTGCAGCGGCATGGAACAAAGCTGCATAAAATTGACCGTGGAAAAACCGCTCAAGCTGGGCAAACTGCCCGATAACAAACTCTTTATCGGATATAATGACAACGCATGGCAAGGCGATCTGCCGCAATTGCTGATGGAAAAATTTCCCCGGCCGTGCTGCTATGAACGCACCTGAAACGGCAGATTTTTTATAAAAAAAAAACGACCACGGCTTGCAAAATCGGCATTTAATTGTATATTTTATAGTCAATAGTGAACCTTTGAGAATTCACATCAAAGAAATATATCAAGATAAACACTGAACAGGAGCGACTTATAACTATGTTACAGAGTACGGTCAACACCAGTCTGGATGCTGAACCGCCGTCGTGCAGTACAAGTCTGCCGCAGTGTTCATCGGACTTCTGACATCTTGCAGAAACAGACATCGGCGCCTGCGGTTTACATTCTTGCACTGTAAAATATTTGTTTCCGGACCGGATATATTGTATCCGGACGGCAAAACGAAAGCAAGCGTGTCATTATGTTTAAAAGTTACAAAATCGTTGATGGACGGGTCGTGGAGTGCCCCGAAGATGTGATCGGCCCGATCCAGCTTTACAGCAATCCCTCCGATGACGACCGGCAGTTTCTGGTCGAAGAGTGCGGTATCGACGAACACACCTACTATTCGGCTCTGGACGAGGACGAAATTTCCCGTGTGGAATACGAACCCAATCACATTGCAGTAATTATGAAGCAGCCGCGGCGTTACAACCGCGACAATAAGCTCATTTTCCGGGTGGCATCAGCCGGGGCATTTCTGTTCAAGGACAAGATCATCATTGTTCAGGCCGACTCGGTGCCGATTTTTGAATACGGCAAGATGCCGCTGCGCGGCAATACCATACCCGGAGTGCTGCTGCGGCTGGTCTATCATGCGACCCGGCACTTTCTGGAAAATCTGCGGATCATCCGGTCGATCTCGGACAGTTTTGAAAGCAAGATGGAAACTTCGGTAACCAATAAAGCTCTGGCGGGGATCTTTTCGCTGCTCAAAGGTTTGACCTACTACGAAAGCGCCACCGGAGCCAACCAGCTGCTTTTGCTCAAACTTAAAGCAGATGCCAGAAAAATCGGCTTTACCGAAGAAGAGATCGACTTTCTGGAAGATATTACGGTCGAAAACAAGCAGTGCGACAACCTCTCGAACATTTATTCGGAAATTCTTAACGAAATGTCCACCGCCCGGGTGTCGATCGTAAACAACAACCTTTCCAACGTAATGAAGTATCTGGCGGTGATCAATCTGGTATTCATGCCGATCAACGTGCTTACCGGCATGGGCGGCATGTCAGAATTTACCATGATGACCGAAGGTATATGGTGGCCATACGCTTACAGCGGATTTTTCCTGGCTTCGGTGGTGATTGCCTACATAACATTTCTGGCAGTCAAGCGCATTGGCGTCGGCTCGCATAAATAAAGGGTACCGGGCATGAAAAAGAGCAAGAAAAACAGCAAAAAAAACAATCGTTATATCAAAGCGACTGATTCCAAAAAGCAGCGGGCCGTAAAATTCTTTGACCGCTGTGCAGCGCTGCTGCTGGCAGTTATCATAGCTTCTTTGCTGGTTTGTTTCGGTAAAGAGTATGAATTGAGCCGGCCTTCGGTACACGGCCCTGCCCTGTGGTTTTTGCATCTGGCAGCATGGCCGTTACTCTTTCTGCCGGGAGCGATCAACAATTTAAGCTGGGCGCATAATACTGCGGTGATGAAATATCTGATCGACGGCAATCCGGCGCTGTTGCTGGCAATATTGGCCTGTCTTCTGCTGGGCATATTTTATATTTTGTTCCGCCGTTACGGTTTAAGCTGGTTCGGGCCGTCGGGATTGAGATCGGCCGGCCACTTTATGCTGATCTTTGCCTGCTGGGGGATCTTTCAGCTGGCGATTTCGGCCGTGATCATCCTCAAGGATACCAATACGCTCATACCGTTTCATCCGGTCAAAAACGATCAAGTTAAAACCGAAGCTGCAACGGATAAAAAATGAGTGCATCACAACCCACTGCCGGCGAACTGTATGACCGCATGCTTCAGGCGTTTCAGGAGCAAAAAATGGAACAGGCCGAGGCCGAAACTGCCGCCATTATTGCCGAAATGCTCAACTGCAGCCGCCTGCAGGCCAAACTCCGGCGGGATGAACCACTGCCCGACGGGCTTTTTGAGCAGGGGCTGCAAATCATTGAAAAACGCTTAAACAATGAGCCGTGGCAGTATATTTTTGAACGCGCATATTTCCGTGATCTGACGCTTAAAGTCACGCCCGATGTGCTGATACCGCGCCCGGAAACCGAGCTGCTGGTCGATTGGTGTCTGCAATATCTGCCGGAAAACGGCGCTTTGCTGGATGCTGGCACAGGCAGCGGTGCGATCGCGTTATCGGTTGCCACCGAGCGGCAAGATGCCAGCGTTACTGCTTGCGACATCAGCGATTCAGCGTTGAAAATCGCCCGTTACAATGCCGGTTACGCAGCGCCCGGACGCGTAAAGTTCCTGCACAGCGACTTGTTGAGCGCATTTAAGGATGAGAAATTCGATATTATTGCCGCCAATCTGCCTTATGTTACCGAAAATGAATACACGTTTCTGGATAAATCGGTGCGCGATTTTGAACCCAAGCTGGCGCTGACCGGCGGCAACGATGGGTTGGATCTGATCCGCAAACTGATCCATCAGGCACCGAAACACCTCAATCACCGCGGTGCCATAATCCTTGAAATGTCGCCGGAACAAACCGGCCCGATTGCCGAACTGCTGGCCGGTGAACTTTGCTGGTGCGCTATAGAAATAATCCGCGATTACACGCAGCGGGAGCGGTTTGTTGCTGCCCGGCTGCGTGATGCGCTGATCGTATAAAAAGCGTTAAAGCCACTCTTTATCGAAGTTGAAGGTGTTGGTTTCCGGCTCGTTCCAGCGCGCCTGGGTCAGATCATAAAAATCAGCCGTTCCCGCCACATGCGGTATGCTGAAAACCGACCGGGCGTAAAGCCGGGTCAAACCTTGCCTCTTATCGCTGCGGATCGAAAATTTGTTGGCCCGGTTGTCCTCAATATCGCCCTCTGCCGGCAGAGTTGCCCGGGTGGTCAGCAGCGCGGGGCGGCCGTAGCGGTAAACTTCCAGCTCCAGAGTGGAGTGTTTGCGCAATTCTTCGATGGAAGATCTTTCCAACTCCAGCGCGGCCTGTACCCGTTGTACGCCCAATTCCGACAACTCCTGGATCGCCAGCGAGTTGCACACCGGCAGCGGGTAAGTTGTGGAAACTACGATATCTTCATATCCGGCCAACAGCTCCAACTCAAACAAACTGGCCGCCCGGAAGCGCCGGACGCCTTGAGCATAAGCTCTGGCAATCGCCCGCTGCAAACCCGGCAGTTTGCTTTCGGGACAGAAGTCCGGCAGAATAGCTTCGTCGGAAGCGTTGTTCAAATCCAGAATACTCACCGCTTTCCACGCTTTGGGATTCCCGGCCGATGCCCCGTGCGGCCGCATGGCCACGGTTTCGCGCATGTGCTGATTGTTCAGCGGCAATTCGGTCATGCTGCGGTAATACTCAAAAAACTTCATCAAACCGGCGGCACCGGCTTTGCGCAGCGAGGCTGTTTCTATAACACTTACTGCCTCGTCAAAGGCGCGGCGGACTTTTTTCAGTACCGAGGCCGGAATAAAACAGTTTTCAGCGCCGGGGGCCAGAACAACACTCTGCAATTTGTATTCAAACAATGCGGTTCCGGAAGCAAAGGCTTCGCGCAATGTATCAGCCGAAGTTGGGTGTTTGCTGGCCATCTGCCATATTTCCGGATAACTCCATTGCTGCATGGAGTCGCAATTCAATATATTCACTTGCAGCTGATCTTTTTCCAAAAGCAGAGACAATTCCAGTTTTTCCCGCACGGACGTAGATTCCATAGCCTTTACATCCACCTGGTGCGATACACCGGTCTTATAGAGCAATCCGTTGGCAGCCACCGGCTTATCACAAGGTATATACACCACATCGCCGGGTCTGGCCACCGAAACGATCTTGCGGTCAATAAACAGTTTGGTCAGCGTAAAAGCGCTGCCTTCATCACCGCTCAAGGGCTGTACCCGCAGCCGGTCGCCAATGTGCAAACGCTGTTTGAGTTCGGCATTGAAACCGCTTTCGCCCACAGCGACCACCCTCCCGAGCAGAGTGCCGGAAGCCCCCAGCGCATCGTGCCGCACCAGATTCTGCATGGATTTTTCGCTGAAAAATCCGCTGCTCCAACGGCGCGAACAGGTATTGCTGAGGATCTGCCGGGCTTCGCCGATGATTTCGGGCGTAACTTCGGGCGCATCCAGCACTGTGCGGTAGGCTTTGACGGCGTTGTAGACATAATCCGGCTGTTTGAGCCGGCCTTCGATCTTGAGCGAAGCTATATTCATCTGCCGGAACTTCGGGATCATTTCCAGCGTGGCCAGGTCGGATGTGGAAAAGAAAAATCCGTTGCCTTCTTTGGCAAAGAACCGGCGGCGGCAGGGTTGCTTGCACTTGCCGCGGTTGCCGCTGGCGCCCCCCAGGTAGCTGCTGAACAGACATGAACCGGAAAGCGAACAGCACAACGCGCCGTTACAGAAAATTTCCAGTTCCATATTACTTGCCTTGCGCATGGCATCGAGTTCCTCCAGCGTTACCTGACGCTCCAATATCACCCGTTTTACGCCCAGACGTTCGGCCATACGCACCCCCGCTGAATTATGGATACCCATCTGGGTGGAAGCGTGGATCGTCAGGTCAGGAAAAAACTCCCGGATCATGCGCAGCACGCCCAAGTCCTGAACAATAACGGCATCCGGATCCATATCAGCTATTTCGGCAACATATTCTGCCAGATCGGTCAATTCCTGTTCTTTGACCAGCGTATTGAGCGTTATATAAACTTTGCGTTTAAGTTTATGGGCGTAAGCGATCGCCTGACGCATACTTTCGACCGTAAAATTTTCGCCGCGCTCGCGGGCATTGAAACGCGGCAAACCGGCATAAACCGCATCGGCACCGGCCGCCAGAGCCGCCGCCAGAGCCGCCGGAGAACCGGCCGGAGCAAGTAATTCGATATAAGACATATATTCGACCATTGGGTTGGGCAGAGATAACAACTGCCGAAAAAAAATCAAATTTTTTAATACTTTTGTTCTATAATATATTTCCATTTTGGCAAATTGGTATTAATTTAATAATGTTTTTTAATAAAAAGTCATAAAATGGTGATATTTAATCGTGCGTACAGAATTTTCCATAGCGTTGCGCTATCTTAAACCGCGCCGCAATGCAGTATCGGTAATTACCTTGCTGTCGATCATCGGCGTGATGCTGGGAGTAGCGGTCATGATAGTGGTGCTGGCGGTCATGACCGGCTTTACTGATATAATGAAAAATAAACTTATCCAAACCCAGGCGCATTTGCATGTAACGGCTCAACATTATCCGATCGCAGATGTCGGACAGGTTCAGGATCTGATGCAGGAAGCCGGTGCCAATCACTCCACACCGGTGATCTCGCAAGTAGCGCTGCTGCAGAATCATAAAAAATTCACGCCCAAACTGGTTATGGGCGTGATTGCCGAAGATGTCCGGCAGGTCATGGATATAGAAAGCGCCCTCCAGCCCGGCGGCCGCTTTGATCTTGCTCACGGCGAAGCGGTCATCGGCAGTCAGCTGGCACAGCAGAACAACATCAAGGTCGGCGACAAGATCATTCTGCACAGTTCCGGCAAACTCACCAGGATGGTGGAAGTCGATCCGGCCGGCGGCGGAGTTTCCGGCAGCGGCAAGATCATGCTGCCGACCGAACTGACCGTTACCGGGCTGGTCAGTTTCGGTAAATATGACTTTGACCGGGATATTATTTTTATCAATATAGACGACGCGGCCGAACTTTTTGAGCTGCCGTGGGGTTGTGCCACCAGTGTTTACGGCTGGGTCGACGACCCGTTCCGGATGGATAAAGAATTCAATACCTTGCAAATGAGTGTGCAAAAAAACAATCTGCCCTACCGGGTGGACAGCTGGCAAACGCTCAACGCTCAACTGCTGGGCGTATTGACAGTGGAAAAAAATATGATGTTCTTTCTGCTGATCTTCATTGTACTGGTGGCAGCATTCAGTATTGCCAACACCCTGATAACCTCGGTTTACCAGAAAACCCGCGAAATCGGCGTACTCAAAGCCCTCGGAGCCGGTCCCGGAACTGTGATGAATATATTTTTGCTGCAAGGTTTGCTGGTGGGATTATTCGGCAGCGCACTGGGCGTGGCATTGGGTACCGGCGTTATTGCCATACGCATGGATATAATCAGTGTGCTTTCAAAAATCACCGGCCAGCCGATCTTTCCGCCCGAAATGTATTACTTTAATGAACTGCCGGCTCACATTGTGTTTTCGGATGTTGTGATCGTAGTGGTGTCGAGTATCCTGCTCTGTACCACCGGAGCGATCGTACCGGCCCTGCGGGCAGCCAAACTGGATCCGGCCAAAGCGTTGAGGTATGAATGATGAGTGATTGTGAATATATGATCCAACTGGAAAATGTCTGCAAAAGCTACACGCTTTCCGGCCGGCGCAAATTGGAAGTTCTGCACGATGTCAACGGAGAGTTCCGCCGCAATGCGTGGAACTTGCTGCTGGGGGCATCCGGCTCCGGAAAAACCACGCTGCTGAACCTGATCGGCGCGTTGGAAACCGCGGATTCAGGATGTATTAAATACAACGGCAAACCGTATGATGAATTGATGCGTTCAAACAGTTCAGCCGCCGCGTTCCGCAACCGCAAGATCGGTTTTATTTTCCAGAACTATCAGCTTTTGCCGGAATTTACCATTCTCGAAAATGTGCTGATCCCGGCCCGTCTGGCCGGAGTTCCGCGCAAAAAAGCGCTGCTCCGGGCCGAAGAACTGCTGGTCGGATTGGGATTGCAGGATCGGCTCAATCACCGCAGTGTGGAGCTTTCCGGCGGCGAACAGCAGCGGGCGGCAGTGGCCCGCGCATTGATCAACGATCCGGAGCTGATTTTAGCCGACGAACCGACCGGCAATCTGGATTCGCAGACCGGAGAAAAACTGCTGGAGCTTTTCCGGCAGTTGGCCGTTGACCACACGATCATTATGATCACGCACAACGAAAGTCTTACCGCGTGCGCCGATTGTGTCCTGCATCTGGCTGACGGCAGACTGGTTTGAACAAAAACATATCATGGATATCGGATTTGACTATGAAGATAATTCTGGCTTTTGACTCTTTTAAAAACTGCCTTGCCAGTCCGGAAGTTTGCCGTATATTGCAGCAAACACTCCGGCAAACGGCCCCCGATTGGCAAGTGATCGCCATGCCGCTGGGCGATGGCGGCGAAGGCACCGCCCGCGCGGTAACTGCCGCCGGCAACGGCTCGATGCAGCAATACACTGTTCACGACCCGCTGTTCCGGCCGTGTCAGGCCGAGTGGGGGCTGCTGCCGGACAACTCGGCCGTACTCGAAATGGCCACCGCCAGCGGCATCGAACTGATCAGTTACGAAGAACGCAACCCCATGCTGACGACCACTTACGGTACCGGCGAATTGCTGAAACATATTATTTGCGAACATCAGATCCGGCAAATCACCATCGGTATCGGCGGCAGCGCCACCGTGGATTGCGGCATTGGTATGCTGCAGGCGCTGGGGGTAAAGTTTTACGATCAGGGCGATCAACTGCTCCCCTGCCCGGCCACCGGCAAAGATATTGCCCGGATCAGCCGGATCGACAACTCCGGACTGCTGCCGGAAATCCGGGAGTGCCGTATAAAAATCGCCTCCGATGTAACCAATGAACTCTGCGGCCCCAACGGCGCCGCCAGGGTTTTCGGTCCGCAAAAAGGCGCCGATGACAATATGGTGGATTTTCTGGAAAATAATCTGCAAAATTTCGGTATGCTGGCAGTTGCTTCCAAGTTGGCCGACAATATCACCACTCCGGGTGATGGAGCTGCCGGCGGTCTGGGCTTTGCCTTGCGCAATTTTCTGCACGCCGAAAGCACTTCCGGCGCCGAACTGGTGTTGCAGTTGCTGGATTTTGACCGGGCGATCCGGGATGCCGATTGGGTGATCACCGGCGAAGGCTGTTCGGATTATCAGACCTGCCACGGCAAACTTTGCAGTATTGTGGCGGCTCACGCGCATAAGGCCAAGGTTCCGGTCATGCTGCTCTCCGGAGCGCTGGGCGAACGGGCCGGAGAGTTATCGGAAACTTTCGAAGCGGTTTTTGCGTTGTCCGCCAAACCATGCAGTCTGGATGAAGCTTTGCAGTCCACCCCAGCCAATCTGCAGCGCATGGGCCGCAGTATCGGCAATATCTTACAGTTGACACGGAGAAGTTTATGAGCGGTACACTTTATATAGTAAGCACTCCCATCGGGAATCTTGAAGATATAACGTTGAGGGCGCTGCGTATTCTTAAAGAGGCTGATTTGATCGCGGCCGAAGATACCCGCCACACCCGCGGATTGCTGACGCATTTTGAAATCCATACCCCGCTGACCAGTTATCACGCATTCAACGAACGCGGCAAATGCCAATCTTTGCTCGACCGGGTGGCCGGCGGCGAAAATATTGCGCTGGTAACTGACGCCGGCACTCCGGCCATTGCCGATCCGGGATTTTTTATTGTGCGCGAAGCCGTTGAACAGGATATAAATGTGGAGATCATTCCCGGAGTTTCGGCTGTTACCTTTGCGGCCGCGGCCACTGCCTTGCCGGTAGATAAATTTGCTTTTTACGCTTTTCCGCCGGTAAAATCCGGTCGGCGCAGCAAATTCTTTGAAGCGCTTGCCGCCGAAGATAAGACCGTTTTCTTCTACGAATCGCCTTTCCGCGTAACCAGCGCGCTGGAGTATCTGAAAGAATACTGTTCCGGCGAACGCAAGGTCGCTATCGTGCGCGAAGCAACCAAACTGCACGAAGAGATCCTGCGCGGCACGGTCGATGAATTGCTGGCCGCAGCCAAGGCCCGCGGCAACTGGAAAGGCGAATTTGTTATCGGAGTAGCGCCGGACAAACTTTCCGGAACGGCAGACAGCAGCCATGACGATGAGTAATTGCCGGAACATGAACAACTTTCTGAAAAAACTGTTTAACTTTATAAAAAAACACGCCAACTGGCCGGGCGCGCTGCTGGTACTGCTGACCGCGTTTTTCTTCCGCAACAGTATAGTCGAGCGGGACTTGCGGACACTTGAACGCGCCACCGGCAGCAATTTTGCACCGTTTTTAGTGGAAAGCGCGGTAATGTACAGCTACATAAATAACTGTGCCGATAACAAAGATATTGCCGCGCCCGATCCGGCATTGCCGGGCATGAAAGATGTAAAAGTCAGCGAACAGATGACCCTTTCGCTGGAATATGCCGGCGGCTGGCTGTTGAAGATCCGGCGGTACTTTTACGGCACACCGGAGCCGGGTATCTACGAACACTCTTACGAAGAAAGCCGTTTTCTGCGCAAATGTTTTACCTGGTATCTGGCGCTGGCGCCGATGTTCATATTTTTGATGCTGCGCTGGATGCGCGTACCGTTTTTTTATGCGTTATGCGGGGCTTTGATTCAGATTTTTTCGGCCGCGGCACTGGGGCGCTATACCGGGCAGGATCTGCTCAAAGGTGCTTTTGCGTGGCCGCTGCTGACAGCGTATCTGGCGTGTTACGCGGCCAGTTTGCACGGCAGATTCCGCGCCCGTAAGCTGGCTTTGATCGGCGCTATGCTCACCAGTGCGGCGGCGGTGGCCGGCTGGGATGCCAGCCAAATGCTGATCGGAGTATTGGCGCTGGCAGATATTATCAATGCAGTGATTTTCCGCCGTGCCAATTTTAAATACCGCAATTTTTATCTGGCCACATTTATTGCAGTTACCCTGACGACCCTGACTCTGCCTTACTGCCGGGCGCACGGCAGTTTTTTCTCGCCGGTAATGCAATGGCTGCTGCCGGCCGTGATCCTGTGCCACAGTTGCGGCGAAAAACACCGGCGGTGGGCGCAGATCATCATAATACTGTTTTTCGGCTTATGGGCCGCCGGAGTAATGTTTTTTTCGCCGTTTTCAGAGAATTACAACCACTTTGGTGATTTGCTGACCGCCAAGCTCAAATATGCCAACACTCTGCCGCAAGACCCCTCGGTACTGACCTTTGATCAGCGCTATTTGTGGACACCTGAACTGCATTCGGCCGACTGGCCAACGACCCGGTTGATCTTTCCGGCAGCACTGCCGGCCGCAACAGTGCTGGCAATGATCTGTATGGCTTTATGGGCGGTCAAATATCGCCGATACCGCCATATAACCGGAAAAAAACAAATTGCATCAGAAACTGCTTTGCTGACACTGCAAGTGCTGGTTTGGGCCGTGCTTTATATATACTTTATGCGTTTCCGCGATATGACCATGTTGTTTGTATCGCTGCTGCTGCCTTTAAGCTGCTTTATGCTTTACCGGCAATGGCGCAACAAGGTTGTTTATTATACGCTGCTTGCCGTTCTGTTGACCACGGTTGCGTTGGAATGGCGCACCAGTCGCCGGATCAAACGCGCTTACCCGCAGGGATTGCGCTATACCGCAGAACTTATCAAACACCTGCGGCAGTATAAGCTGGAAGGCAAAACCGTTTTGAGCGATATGCAGAATTCTTCGTATCTCAAAGGTTACACCGATGCGTCGATTCTGATCCAGCCCAAATATGAATTACCGGCGGTGCGCAGTTTGACTCAAGAATACATACTGACCTTTTTCAATGGCTCTCTGGATGAGTTTGCGGTTTTCTGCGGCAAAAATAATGTGGATTATCTGCTTATCCATGTACCGTCTATCACCACCCCCGGCAATATACCGTACAGCTACCGCTATATAAGCAATACAGCCAAATTACGCAAAGATTCAGCGGCAGTGCAACTGGGGTTGACCAATAATTTTCAAAAGCATTTTTACGAGTTTGATTTGCCGCGTGAGGTGCGTAACATCAATGGCTACCGGATGTATAAGTTTATTTCGCCGGAAGCAGTCAAGCGCTCCGACCGCCTGACCCAACGGGCTTTGGCCGCCTGCAAAAAAGGTCAGAACAAAAGAGCAGCCAATCTGATAATAAAGGCTTACAAACTCGCCCCCGGTCCAGCCAATAAAGCCTACGAAGCATATTGTATTATCATGCGCAATCCGCCGCCGCCCCTGACGCCGCCTCTGGCAGAAAAAGAGTAAAATTCACTTCTTTTCGACCGGAACATACGGTTCCACGTTCATGTATTTAAGGGCGCGTTCGGCAATGCTTTTCCAAACCGGACCGGAAACGCTGCCGCCGAACACCTCCCGTTGGGGGTTATCCACATAAACCGGAGAATCCAGCGTTACCAGCAGCACAAACGCCGGTTTTTCCGCCGGGACAAAACCGGCAAAACTGACAAATCGCTGCTGTTCAAAATAGCCGCCGCCGGGTTTGATCTTTTTGGCCGTACCGGTTTTGCCGGCTACATGATAACCGGGAATGGCAGCTTTGGTGGCAGTACCGCCCGGCTCGGTAACAGTAATCATCATTTTGACCACCTGTTCGCCGACCTCTTCCGAAAAGATCCGCTCCGGGGGAGAATGCGGATAGTTGACAACTTCGTTGGTTTCCGGATTGACCGCGTGGTCGATCAAGCGCAGTTCCGGCAGCTCGCCGCGGTTGGCCAGCGCGCAGTAAGCCCGGGCCATCTGCACGGGGGTACAGTCCAGACTGTAGCCGTAACTCAAGCGCGAAAGTGTATATTTATCCCACTTGTTCGGCGCCCATACCAAACCGGCTTTTTCGCCATTCAGCGGCAACCCGGTAATACTGCCGAAACGGAATTTCATCAGTGTGCGGTATAATCTCTGCGGCCCCATGAGCATCGCAATTTTGGCCGTACCGATATTGCTGGACTTGCGGATCACGCCGGTAATATCCTGCATACCATACCCCCGGCCGCGATGGTCAATAACTTTGTATTCGCTCCACACGCCATTGCTGGTGCAATCGATCATGGTATCCGGCGATATAATGCCGTAATCCAAAGCGCCGGCCACCGTAATGGGCTTCATAATCGACCCCGGAATAAAGTATTCATCAATCAGGCGCATCCGGAAAATATACCCCTGCAGACTTTTGCGGTCGTTGGGGTCAAAGGATGGCCGTTCAGCCATCGCCAGCACATTACCGGTTTTAGGGTCAAGCATAATAGCATAGGCTGCAAACGGCCGCCATTTTTCACAAGCCTTGTCCAGCTCTTCTTCCACGATCGCCTGCAGCGGTTCTTCGATGGTCAAATATATATTCATGCCATCGTGCCGGTGTTTTTCATGCAGCGGCACATTGCCGATCTGCCGGCCGTCGGGCGTGCGGGTGTAGGAAGTTTTACCAATATCGGAACGCAGTTCATTTTCCAGATGTTTTTCCAACCCCATGGTACCGCCTTCGCCGGCAACTGTCAAACCCAGCAAGTTGGACAAAAATTTGCCCTGCGGGTAATAGCGCACAAAAACATTGTCGTAATGAACATTACGCGACACTCCGGCGGCTTTGAGTTTTTCGCGCAAAGCCCGGCTCTTTTCCAGCGGCACATTCACCGCGATCTGGGCATATTTGACCGGAACTTCGCGCGTGGAACCATCTTCGTCCCGGACCGTGCGGCGCTTGCGGGAAATTTTTTCCAGAACTTCGGCATAATCCAGTTCCAGTTCAGTTGCAAGAATGGCGGCCAGCTTGCCATCATCTTTGCTGGCAATATTGCAAGGAGTAATGCTTACATCGTGGCAAGGCATATTGCTGACCAGCAGCCGGCCGCGAGCGCCGTAGATCTCGCCGCGGCGGCCTTTGGTGGTTTCGTGGCCGGTGGTCTTTAAGTCGGCTTCTTTCTTCAGATAATCGTGTTTAAGCACCTGTACCCGGTAAAGCATAACCACCAGATAACAGAAAAAGAGTACCAGCAGCGCTGCATGCAAGCGCACCTGATTACGCATTAAATCGTTACGACTGCGCATACAAAGCGCCTCCCCGGTGCAAAGTTATCTGGCTGCGTGCGAAAGCGATATATTGCTGTTGTGCTGGGTGGTATCGTACACAGTTACCTGCCGCTCCCGGTTGCCCGGCTTGAAAGTCATATAACGCACCTGCCCGGGTTCAGCCGGCCGCAGCGGCAATTTGAGTTCAGCAATGCGGCGGCTGATATTTTCCCAGCTGGAAAGCCGGGCTTTGACAACAGTGAGCGATTGGATATCCCGCTCAAGATCCTTGATTTCCTGCTTGGCCTGATTGCTGGACTGCTGCAATTTGCTGATTTTCCGGTTGAGGTCGATCTGATAATTCAATGCGCCAAACAACACGCCGGCCACCACCAGACAATAAAACAGAACATAAAATTTAAACAAACCTGATTTCTGCTGCTGACGGCGGCGGCTCCCTCCCCGCGGAGCTGAAACTTTGCGCACTTGTAAATTCATCTTGTACCTCTTATATATCAATCATATTCCAGAATAATTTTCTCTTGTTCACACCCGGTCCGCGATCCTCAACTTGGCGCAGGCCGCCCGACGGTTGAGCTGCAATTCATCATTTCCGGCAGTTATCACACCGCGCACCGGCAACTTAAAATCAGCGTGTTTGCCGCACACGCACACCGGCAGTCCCGGCGGACAGCAGCACTCGCTGGCGCCATCGCGCATAAAATTCTTGACGATCCGGTCTTCCAGCGAATGAAAAGAAATCACCGCCAACCGGCCGCCCGGACGCAATATCTTTTTTGCCGCCTGCAACCCGCTTTCCAACTGCGTTAACTCCCCGTTGACCTCAATGCGCAGCGCCTGAAAAACCAGCGTCGGACTGGGCAGCTGACCGGGGCGCTTTTTGTGCAAAACCCGGTCGCAAATCGCGCTCAAATCTGCGGTTGAAGCCAACGGTTTGACTTCGCGCGCCGCAACAATAGCCCGCGCCAGCTGACGGCTTTCGCGCAATTCGCCGTATTCGCGGAAGATCCTCACCAGATCTTCTTCGCTGTAAAAGTTGACCACCCGACTGGCAGTCAGCCGTTGAGTTCTATCCATGCGCATATCCAGCGGGCCCTCGGCGCGGAACGAAAATCCGCGTTCAGGATCGTCGATCTGCGGACTGGATACACCAATATCCAGCAAAACCGCATCCGCCTGTTCCCAACCGGAGTCGACTGCGATCTCATCCAGATTGGCAAACTCGCCATGCACCGCGCAAAAGCGTTCGCCAAACTCCGCCAGATTATTCCTGGCGCGTTCCAATGCTGCCGGATCGCGGTCGATCCCCAGAATATGCAGATCGGGATTCTGTTCCAACAGCATCCGGCTGTGGCCGCCATTGCCCAGAGTTCCGTCGATCAGACGCTTCAGCGGCTTGACCGCGCTCAACAGTTCCACGACCTCACCGGCCAGCACGGGTATATGCACCCACCTGATCG
>SUWA01000132.1 GCA_015061695.1 Lentisphaerota bacterium | reverse complement strand
TTACTCGTAATAAAAGTAATTCCGGCGAAAGTTTTTGGAAAATGGGGTGTGGGGAAAAGAACCTTTTTTCAAAAAGGTTTTTTCCCCACAAAACAGTTTTGCAACACCCTCTTTTTTTTACCTGTATTGTTAAATAATAATGCCGCCGCCGAGCAGGGTGTTGCCACGGTAAATTACGGCCGATTGACCGGGGGTGATGGCCCGGATGGGATTTTTCAGCTCAATACTGAAGTGATCATCATCCAGTTGCCGGATAAAGCCCGGAGCAGCGGGAGTGCGGTATCTTATTTGAATAAGCAATTCCTCGTTGGCACTGGGGATCACAGAGGTCTGGAAGTTTACCTGAGTTATCTCAAAACTTGAACGTTCCAACAGTGTTTGATCGGTCACCAGTTCTACGGTGTGATCAGTGGCGTTGATGTTTTTTACATAAGCCGGTACGCCCAACGCCACATTCAAGCCTTTACGCTGGCCGATCGTGCAGCGGTGGATGCCGCCATGTTGACCGACGATTTTGTTGTTGTATATAAACTTGCCCGGTTGAGGACGGCCGTTGAACCGGCGGAACAAGGTATCGGCAAAACCTTCGCCGGGAAAGACAAAACATGCATCCTGACTGTCCGGACGGCTGGCGGATGGTAAATCGGCTTCGGCGGCCAGGCGCCGGACTTCCTGTTTTTGCAGTTTGCCGACCGGAAAATCAATGAAGTCCAGTATGTGCCGGGGCAGCCGGTAGAGAAAATAACTTTGATCTTTACGCAGATCATCGCCCCGGACAATAAGTTTTTCCGGCGAAAATCTGGCGTAATGACCGGTCAGCAGCGCAGCGGCTCCGATGCTTTGAGCGTATTCATAGAGCAAGCCGAATTTGATCAATGGGTTGCATAATACGCAAGGATTGGGGGTTTTGCCTGAGCGGTATTGTTCAAAGCAATTTTTGAGCACTTTTTCCTCAAATGCTTGAGCCGCATTGATAAAAACATGTTCGATCCCCAGCTTGGCAGCGACTGTTTTTATGATTTGAGTATCTTCGCCGCCACATCCCCATGCAGCTTTCCACTCCGATTCGGCTGGTGACAGATCCAAGGTTGCCCCTACGACTTCGCACCCGGCTTGTTGTGCCAGCAGTGCACTTACGGTGGAATCGACGCCTCCAGAGAGGGCAACTACAACTTTTTTACCGGCGTAATTCATTATTTGATCTCAAGAAAAGTTGGTACATCAGTCAAACAATCGCAGCCGTTGGAACGCACAACAACAATATCTTCCAGACGGATCCCACCCCATTCAGGATAGTATACTCCCGGTTCAACGGTGACGACTTCGCCCGGCTGCAGCAGATGTTTGACATTGCGCGAAAGTCGGGGACTTTCGTGGATTTCCAGACCTACGCCGTGGCCGAGGCCGTGGAAAAATCCGTAAAAACCTTTTGCGTTGCTGCCGGTGGGGAACCCGAGTTCAGTCAATCGCTGCATGGCGTGATCATACGGTACGGAGCCGGCAACTCCGGCACGGGTCATGGCTTTGCACTCATCCCGGACGATTTTTACTGCTTCAAACGCGTTTTGTACGATTTCCGGAGCTTGGCCCTTGACTACGGTGCGGGTCAAATCTCCGTAATAACCATTGCTGTTCATCCGGGGAAAAATATCTATTACGATCGGTGTGTGGGCGTAAAGCGCACCTTCGCCGCGGTGATGCGGCATACTGCTTTGCACACCGCCGGCGGCAATTGTGCCGGAACCGACCGCATCATGGGCCGCCAGGGTGGAGTCAATAACGCTGCGCAGACGCTCAGATGTGAAAACTTCGCCATCCAGCAGCAGACGATTGTCCTTATCCACACTGCAGTTGGCGATGGTTTCAAAGGCTTTCTGCATTGCCGTGGCATTGATTTTCATAGCCTGCCGGATGCATGATATTTCGTAGTCATCTTTGATGTTGCGCTGCGGAAAAAAGCTGCCGGAACTGACAAAACACTCAATGCCGACATTCCGCAGCTGGGCTGCCAGGCCAACCGGAAAATCGTATGGCACCCGGAAGCCCTGCAGAGCGTATTTATTGTGCAGCAGTTTGAGCAGATCGACTGTTTTGGCGCCGGGAGCGACAAATTCATTTTGATTGCAAACCTTCAGATAGCCGGGAGCATTGACCTGTGCCCGGTCGTATTCCAGATCGGAAACGATGGCCATTTTTTCTTCCGGCAGTCCGAGGTAAACAAAAGCATCCGGCAAGTTCAGTCTGGTTATATACAGCATATCTGCAGAGTGTTCTCCGGAAGCTACGATCAAGTCGGCAAGCCGACGTGCTGTTTCAACATTTTTGTTCATAAATAAAAAATCTTTCTATGATAGAAGGTGCCGTTGGAGCTTCAACGCCGCCTCTTGATTAAAAAATCTTTACAGTTTGGCTTTTTTTTACGGACTTTTGATTTTACCTTGTTTGCAAAAAAGCACATTGTGCTATATTGTAATACAGTATTTGATAAATGCAAACTTTCAAACGTTTATTTAAGGTGGTTTTTATGATGAATGTTGAACAAATCGTAATTTATGCAGTTATTATTGGTGTCGGGTATGTGATCGGTTCCATACCGTTCGGGTTCATTATCGGCAAGCTGCATGGTATTGATATACGCAAAGTCGGTTCCGGCAATATCGGCGCAACCAATGTTACCAGAGCGGTGGGCAAAGTGGCGGGCAAGGTCTGCTTTGCACTGGATTTCTGCAAAGGTTTGCTGCCGGTTCTTGCGGTCAATTTGCTTACCAGCCGGGGCGTGATCGCTCCGACGTGGGGCGGCCTGGGGCCGATCGTGATGATCCTGGCGGTGGTGCTGGGGCACATGTTTACATGTTTTTTGAACTTCAAAGGCGGCAAGGGAATTGCTACGGCAGTCGGCGGTGTGGCGGCGATAGCTCCGCTGCCGGCAGTGGCGGCTTTTCTGACCTGGCTGGTGGTGTTCAAGCTTTCCGGGTATGTGTCGCTGGGCAGTATTATTGGAGCGATTTCGCTGCCGGTTTGGGCGTTTTTGCTGGGGGTGCTGAATATTTCCGGGCGGCTGCCGCTGATGGTGATTGTCTTTTTTGTGCTGTTGGCGCTGGTGGCAATTTGGACACACCGCAGCAATATCAAACGGCTGCTGGATGGTACTGAAAACAGTTTTAAGAAATAGTCGTTTATGCCGGAAAAATATATTAAAGACCTTTTGGGGATGCTGGATGACCCCAACGAAAATTCTGCCGTGGGCGTGATGGCTGAACTGCTGCGGCAGGATGCCGATAAGGTTCTGCCGCTGCTGGTGG
>SUWA01000038.1 GCA_015061695.1 Lentisphaerota bacterium | reverse complement strand
CCGGAATATATCCGGCAAACTGCCCTCTCATGCGTTCGCGGCCCTGACCGGGCTTTGCGGCGTTCCGCCGCATGGGCTGTTGGCGAGCTTCATTGTGTTGCAAAACTCGCAGAGTTTTGCAACACTTTTTTTTATCAGATAAACTGCTGCCTCCCCTCCCGGCGGCGGAATTTTTTTCACGCCTCCCGGGTCAGGCGGTGCGTCAGATTGCTCATCCGGCAGGTGCGTTTCTGCAAAGCGGAGGCCAACACGTTTACTGTACCGCAGCAGCAGAGTTTCTTTCTGGCACGGGTCATGGCGGTATAGACCATTTCGCGGGTCATAAGCTCATTGCTTTGCGGCGGCATGATAAACAATACTTCGTCAAAACCGGATCCCTGCGACTTGTGTACACTCATGGCAAACACAACTTCGTGTTCCGGCAGATCACTGATCGCAAAACTCTTTTCGCGCCCCTCAAAAAATACACGCAAGGCGCCATTTTCATCTCGCGCCACCAAGCCGATATCGCCGTTGAACAGCTCCCGCCGGTAATCGTTATGCAGAATCAAAAGCGGCACGCCGGCAGCATATTTATCCGGCAGCTCCAGCAGTTCCATAAACATTTCATTGAGTTTATCCAACCCTTGCGCTCCCCGGTAAGTGGGGGCCAGCACCTTGAATGTATCAAGCAAGGCAAAGGCTTTCCGGCGATCTTCCTCACTGCCGCTGCCGGCCAGACGGCTCAAATCTGCCAGCGATTCGCCGGATCGGAGGCGCGGGGTGGAAATTTTCTGCCGGAGCAAACGGCGCAACTGCGTTTCCGAGGCCGCCGTAAATTCAAATTCATCGCCTTCCAGCACTGCTATCTCGCGCGCGATCAGCTCAAAGTCATCATCGTCTTTGAGATTCCGGATCAAGCCGGCGATCGAGCCTAATATCGGTGCGCCGACGTCAAACCGGTGATTTTCCAACAACTCGACCAGACTGCCGGATAAAGGATGGGCCAGCTGTTCGGCAGTCAAAACCTTTTCCACCTGCCAGCCGGTCTGCCGGAAAAATGCCGATGCCAGCGCTTCATCGGCCAGATTGCTCCGGGCGCTGTCGCAAATATCGCCGAAAACCGATCCGGCTTCCACGCTGGCCAGTTGGTATTTATCGCCCAACAGGATCAAATCAGCGTTTGCCGGCAATGCTTCCAGCAGCCGCGCCATCAAATGCTGCGGCACCATGGAACACTCATCGACCAGCAAAAGATCGCAATCCAGCGGATTAGTTTGATCGTGCGCAAACTCATGGCTGTCGCGTTTAAAGCCCAAAACGCGCTGCAGCGTACCGGCGGTCAGCTGTGCGATTTGCGCTTTGACTTCTTTGCTGACACGCAAATGCTTCAGGTTCTCTTGCAGCGACGCCACCAGCCGGGTGGCAGCTTTGGCGGTCGGCGCGGCTGAAATTATCCGCAGATCGGGATTGACCGACAATTTCATTGCCAGGATCCCGGCGGCCACTGTGGTTTTGCCCGTTCCCGGCCCACCGGAAAGCACCAGCAACTTGCTGCGCAGTGCCGCCATTACCGCAAATTGCTGGTAGTCAGTATTATTGTGATGAGCTTTATCCGGAAAAAACTCCACCAGCGAGTGCAAAAAACCCTTCTCCAGCTCCGGCAAATCAACTTTGCTGCCGGCGCGTTCCAACAGCACCCGGGTAATGGATCGCTCAAAACTCCACTGCCGCTGCAAATAACACCCGCCATACCGGTCAACGACCAGCAGGCACTCCGGCACGGTATCGGAGCGGTCGTCCAGCACGGCCACCGCCGGAGCGCACTCTTGCTGCTGCAGCGAGCTGCGCCACAACTCCCACTCGGGCAACTGCAAACTCAAACCCTTTTCCGGCACACATAAGCGCGTACCGGCATACTCGTTCAGGCGGCAGCAGATGTGCTGTTCCTGAAACATCTGAACCGTCAGCACCATGGCCAGATACAAACCGCTATGTTCCGCATTTATCACCCGCAGGGCCATATCGCCCATGACTTGCGCGGCTTCGCCAAACTTGCCGCTGCGGGTAACAAATTCGCGCGCTTCTTTTACCGTAAGACTCCGATCACTCATTTGCACACCTCATTGCTCTCCATGGCACGGAGTATTTTCTTTACCACATGCAGAGGCGGCCGGTCGGCAAACACCCCGCCGGGTTCATCCAGCATCATGCCGCGCAGAAAGATATAAAACACGCCGCCGAAATACTGCTCATAAAGTTCCTCATCCAGCGTTTGATCCAACCGTTGTTCCAGATACTTTACAATGGCGGCAGTATAACACAAATACTGCACCGGATAGGTTGCTTGCATCATCTCTTTTTCAAGCGCTCCGCCATAGAACGAGCGCTGCGTCCGCCCCAGCGTATTGCTTTTGTAGTCAACGATATAGAGGCGGTTTTCGTATTCAAACAGCAAATCGATAAAGCCGGTAAAAAATCCGCCCTGCAGCATTTCACCGGGGTTGGAAACCTTGCTGTTGAACTTGCTTTGCAAATAATCCTGCATTGCCTCCAGAACTGCGGAACCGTTGATTCCTTCCGGCGAACCGAGCAGAAACTCGAACTCGCACAATTTCTGCTGCGGCGTGATCTCTTTGAGGCAGAAAGTCCGCTTATCGCAGAACTGCAGTTCCGGCGAATAAAGATCGCACGGCAGCTGATACTCCATAAGTTTGTTCAACATATTGCAGGTAGCCGACACATACTCCGGCGAGTCAAAGTTATACATTTGCAGCACCCGCCGCACGTCGCTGACTTTGATCTCGCGGGTAAAATCAATTATTTCCAATATCTTGTGCCATGCGTTACCGATCGCCGCCCCGCCGGGAATATCCCAAATGCCGCCGCTCAAAAACTCGTTGTGCAGCTGTTCACCGGCCCGGATCTGATCGCTGTCGCTCTGATCGTAATCGGCAATATCGTCGCCACCCAGGGCAAAGGACCGCACTTCATGGTGCGGCAGCAGCGCTGAATAACTCAACAGCCGGAAATCATCGTGCAAAGTATCGACCGCGGGCGGTTGGATCAACGATTCCAGCCGGCGCGGTTCACTGTAGAAACGCCCGTTGGCTTCCGGCAGCTGCGGCAGGTGCAGATCGCCAGGTATATTCACATCACCGATCGGGAGTTCGTCACTGTATTTGAGGAAAGCTCTTGCCATCAGCAAGTGATCCGTTTCCGGCAGATTGCGCATCCGGAACAGCCAATCCATCGGCGAAGTACCTTTGGCGCTGTTTTTGCCCCAGCCGATAAAACACCCACTTCGGGCGCGGGTGATCGCAACATATACCAAACGCATCAACTCCTGCAACTCTTCCAAACCGGCCAATTCGCGGGCCTCCGGATCGGTTTGATCCGGGTTGCAGCAAAGTCTGCCGTTGCGGTGATAGAGTTTGCTGCCGGAAAAACGGAATGGGTAACGCGCAGCCATAAACGGCAGAAACACCACCGGAAACTGCAAACCTTTGGACTTGTGGATCGTCATAAGTTTGACTGCAGTCCGGTCGGATTCGAGCATTTCGGCGCTTTCGTCATCGCTCTGACCGCGCATGATCTGATTCTGCAAATGATTCAATACTCCGCGCGGCGGCAAATGCTCGTTCAACTCTGCTGCCGCCAGCATATCGCCCAGCTGGATATAATCCGTTATCACCCGGTCGCCGTTATATTGGCAAGCCATGCGGCTTTTGAAACTGCCGCCGGCAGAACAAGTCCGTCCCGGCCATTGCGTGACCAAAGCTGCTGACAGCATACTCGATATGCCTGAACGGTGCCAGAGAGCGTTCAAATCAGCCAGGATCTGCTGCCACTGCAGCATATATTCACTGCTTGCAGCCAACGAGCGATCCAAATCGGCGTAGACCATGCCGCACAAATCGCCCAACAGCGCCTCCCGCACCAGACTCTCGCGCCGGTAATCAAGCACTGCGCTCAAAAAAACTACCAACGCGGCGGCGGCGTCAGAACTCCAGATACCTTTTTTATGTTCGCAAACTACCGGCACATGGCTTTGGCTCAATAAATTACGCATTTTTTCCAGATCATAATTATCAAATGCCAGCACGGCCAGATCGCCGGGGCGCAACGGCCGCAGCCGGCCATCCTCCCACAGCTGATAGCGCGGGTCGTTGAGTACAGCCACGATCGCATTGGCCCATTGGGCCATATAGTCATCGGCTTTTAACTCCGGCAGATAGCAAACCTGCAAAGGTTTTTCCAATTCTTTATTGTCAAAGAAAAGTCCCGGCGGGGCCGACTCCGGAGCGCGGCACTCCGGCAAACTCAAGCCGGAAGCGGCAAACAGATCACTGTGTTCAAAAACCCGGTTGAACGCACCGATCATGGCCTTGGAACTGCGGTAGTTGTAAGAAAGTTTATAAATACGGTCGCAATTCTGCCGCACAGCCATATACGCAGCAATATCGCCGCCGCGGAACGCATAGATCGCCTGCCGGGGGTCGCCCACCATAAAAAAGACCGTTTCGGCACGTTTTTCCACAAAGATCTTGTGAAAAATATCGTACTGAACAGCATCGGTATCCTGAAATTCGTCAATGATCGCGGCATTGTATCTGTTGCGCAGAGTACTGCACAAATATTCATTGTTCAGCGCGTTATGCAGATTCATCAGCAGATCGTTGAAGTCATGGAAGTTATCCTGTTGCTTCCACTGTGCCAGTTGGCTGCGGACAAATTCGTATGCCTGATCCTGATAATAGAGCTTGCAGCTTATATCCATCAACGAACAGAATTTCTGCGCAACGGCAAAAAGATCGTGTTCCTGCAAGTAAGTTTGAACCAAATCCAGATTATCTTTGCTGCGGCGGTAAATATTTTCGTCCAACAGCTGCAAACTGATATTTTTCAGCACTTCGTACCATTGCCGGAAATCCACAGCACCATTGGAGTCAAGCAACTCCTGCAACCGATCAGCATAAAATGCAATATGCTCCGCGCCGCTCATATTGCCGATCTTGTTGAATTTGCCCGGTATCTTCCGCACCTGATCCGCCGCACCCGGAGAACTTTGAATGATCGCGATCTGTGCGGTCAAAGCATTGAAAAGTTCGCTTTCGTCTGTAAAACGTTCAACGTTGTATTCCAGCACCAGATCCGGCCGGTTCAGACGCACGCAGACCGGATCTTTGAGCATATCGGGCGTCAGCTCGTCTTTGCGCGGCAGTTGACTTGCACTGTAGCGCACGGTACGGCAGTAGTCGGTAAGCAATTTATCAATGTACCGGCCGACATTTTTTTCCAGCCGCGTCCGGAACGCCACCGAACTTTCAAACGCATTTTCGCTTAAAACCCGACTGCAGAACCCGTGGATGGTCGATACACACTTTTCATCAAAGTCGCGCAGCGCATTGGCAGTACGTTCCAACTGGGTATCACGCGCAATTCCGCAGCAGTCAAACCGCGCCACCAGCGCTTCGGCACGCTGCTGCCGCTCGGCTTTTTCCAGTTTTTTGCCCTGCAATACACTGTGCAGATCTTCCAGCACCAGGCGCAGCCGGTCAGCTAACTCGCGCGCCGCCAGATCGGTGAATGTTACGATCACGATCGAGCCGATCGCAAAACCTTTTTCGACGACCAGCCGGGCGGCCAGACTTTGGATATTATGCGTTTTGCCGGTACCGGCGGCGGCTTCGATCAGTGCCATTCCGCTCAACGGTACATTGATCGAATCCAGTTCCATTATTTTTTGATCAACAGCATTTTCAATCATTGTTCACCTCCGCTGCCGGCACGATCCACGAGTAAAGCATTTGTGCATAAAAGCGGAAATCTTCCCGAAACTGCTCATCAAACCAATCGTCGCGGGTGTAAAAAATCCTGATGTAAGGATCGGTAACATCGCCGATTTCTTCAAATTTGAACAGGCTGTAAAAACTGTTTTTCGCCTGCGCTTCATCCTCCCAGTAAACCGATGCTTGCGGAAAAAGCGGCAGCGGCTTGGACACGGAGGCCGATGCCAGCGCCAACAGTTCCCGGAACTTCTGCAATGCCGCTTCCGGAGTAACGGGTTCGATCTTCCGCTGTTCGTATTCACTTTTGTTCAGGTTCAATATTTGTGCGCCCACCGGTCTTTGCAAGGTCAGTGCGGCGGCCATTGCCCCCAGCACGGCCTGCAGCGCGGATGCGGCTTTGTAGCGGCCCAATTTAAACACCAGCACATTACTCTGATCGCTGCTTATATTGACCATGCCGTTGATCCGGCAGCACTTCCCGGCAGCAGAATCTTCTTCTGCCGGGGCAATACCATTGACCGTAAATACCACCGGCATACGATACATACTTTCCAGCCATTGACGCCATTGGAGCGGCAAGTTGTGCATGATCCCGGAGCGCCGGTCGAACTCTTTGCGCCCCGCTTCGCCCGGCGGCAGCAAATTACTGCGCATCGTATGATGATAGATCGTATCGTCATTTGCTTCCGGCATTGCCATAAACATCCGGTCAACTTTCCAGTTATCTATCGGAGCCAATGTCCATGGTTCATCATCGCCGGCGGATTCTGACTCTTGTTGCAGATAAAGCCCCAGCTGGCTGCGGATCAAATACTGGCAGGGGTTGGCGAAAAATTTTTCCAGTTCGCGCAATTCCAATTCGCCGGAGCAATCTACGCCGTAAAACTCCGCCGGGACTTTTTCCGGTTCATCATAATCTGTATTGCCGCGGTATTTCTGCATATTTTCCACGGCTTTAAAATTTTCCTGATCCAGCGAAGCATATTCGCTCCCGGCCTTGAAATATTCCGGATCGATCCCGGAAAGTTTATGTTTGAATTCTTCCAAACCAAACGCATTTTTAAGATAATCAGCAATTTCGCTCAACGGTGCGCATGGCGGTTTTTCCTGATTATCCAGCGCACTGCGCCCCTGATAGAAAAGCAGCAGATGTTTCCGGGCCGCCAGCAGTGCTTCCAACAGCAAATAGCGATCCTGTACCGGCTGCGAGCGATCCCCGGCCTGACTGTCGGCGGCCATCAAGTCAAAGCCGCTGCCGGTAGTGCGGCGGGGGAAATCACCTTCGTTAAGATCCAGTATTGCCACCACATCCATCGGAATACTGCGCATGGGCACCATCCGGCAAAAAGTGATCTTGCCGCGCAAAAAGCGTCCGGCAGCATTATCCGCCCCCCACAGATCGTCCAATATTTCCAACGCGGCATTCAGCGGATACACGCCCGGCAACACATTTTCATTGATCAGATTTTCCAGTTCTGCTAAAGCATTGCGCAAAGGCATCATGGCTGTGCGCTGCAAATTGCCGTTGCCTAAAAAATCATCGCAGATATTCCGGAATATTTCCAGCCAGACCGGCATGGAGTGTTTGGTGTTGATCCGCATGGAAAGTGCGGCCAGATTTTCCAGCAGCTTCACCACCCTTGCAAAAGGCTCCAACTCGCCGCCTTCCAACGCCTCAAGAGTTTTTATATTGCCCAGCATCGCACCGGAGTCGTCCGAACTGCGGCAGGCAAATCCCGCCAGCAGCCGGTCAATGGCCATCTGCCAGCTGAATTCGTCAAAATCAGCCTGACAAAAGCGCTGGCGCATGGCCCCGTCAAAACCCCAGCGGACGCCGCAATCCTGCAGCAGCTGTGCGATTTCGCTGACTGTTTCCGGCGTAATATCCAGTGCTTCGGCAATAAACGGCAGATCCAGCAGCGTCATAACGCTTGAAAACTCAAACCGGCTGGCGGCCACTTCAAAAATCCGGTGAAAAGCCTCCGAAGCCATGCTGCTTGCGCCCGGCGGCAGATCCGCTATACTGTAAACATTGCGCAATGCCCCGCTGGAAAATACCGCATTGATCACCGGCGCACAACGTACGATATCCGGCGCCATCACAATGATATTCTGCGGTTTTACGCCCTGTTGGATCAGTTTCAGCAGTTCATCGTGCAATACTTCCAGCTCGCGCCGGATGCTGTGGCAGTTGTGGATGGCGATACTTTGGTCGGACTGCAGATCCCTGCGCGGCCGACCGATCAGATCCGCTTCCGGGTTATTGCGTTCTTCTTCTTCAGCAACTTCCCGGCGGTCAAACAAATAGAGTATATCGTGCTGCATGACTTCCAGCATGGTAGTGCCGGGATCGTCATCCGGCGCGCGGAAATCCGGTTCCCAATCCGGTGCAATATTGTCGTTAGCCAGCAGCGCGGTAAAAAATCCCCGGCCCTGACGCCCCAGCGCCTGTAGGATCGGATTGCCGGATTCGGCTACGCTCCAGGCTTTCTGCCGCTGTTCAGACTTGGAAAGCTGATCTTCCCAATATTCCAGGCAGGGTGCCAGATAGAAAAAATTGACCCGGCAATGCTCCGACAACCGAACCAGAATATCCAGATAAACCGGCGGCAATGCTCCGACGCCGAAAACAGATATTTCCGGCGGCAGCAGTTCAGCTTGTTCCGCACTTATACCGTTGCGGCGCAGATCTTCAAAAAAATCATTGCGTCCGGTTTTTTCCGCATTAAAGATCCGGTTGTAGATCGCGCCCTGCCAGTCATTTTTTTTGAACAGCTTTTCTTCGTACAACTCTTTGGAGCGATAGAGCTGGTACTGGTCAAACAAATCAGCCAGTTTGCCGGCCAGCTGCCAGGTTTTGAGTTCGGAATTGACTCCGCACAGGTATTTTTCCAACTCCGGCGCCACTTCGCCGGCACGGTCATTCCGCAGGAGTTTCATAACTTCTTTGCGGATATTTTTCTGATCGCTGCGATAGGCGGCCTGCCGGAATGCTTCGCCGTACAACGCCCGGAAGATCCGGTCGATAAAGGCGTTCACAAACGGCATTTCCAGATTGGCCGCGATCCCGCACCTGGTGGCGATAAACTGCTTCAGATATTCAGCCATACCGCGGGTCTGCACCACCACCGTATGAGCGGCAGTCAGACTGAAAGCGCTGTCAATGCGCTGTGCCTGATAGACCTCACGCACAAAACGCTCTGCCAAAACTTCAAGTTTATTTTCCCGATAAAGATGAAATGCCACTTTACACTCCCGAGGTATATTTCAGATCTTATTTTCCATGGAGTATATAATAGCATTTTTCCGGCAAAAGTAAACTCTCAAAACGTTTTTTCCGGGAAAAAACTCTCTTTATTTCAGCATCCGACCGTTCATAAAATCCACCTCAAAAGCCGGGTCAGCTTTTGAGGTGGATTTGCTTTATGCCGCAACACGTTATTTTATTTATATTCCGGCAATATTCTGATCAATAGTAGGTACCTTTACGGCCGTAGTCAAAGGCTATACCGTCGGCATAACTCTTGATCCCGGCGGCATGTTCCGGCACAGTGCAGGCACAAGCCGGATCGCCCCATTCGATGACTTCGCCGGGCTGCAGATCGAGTTCAAATGTTCCGTCGGCAACTTTTTTCAGCACTTTGCCCGATGCACAAACCAGTTCGGCGGCGTCAGGCTGATCGAACCAGCGCAGCGAACCACAATAAGCATACGGGCCGCACTGGAGCTTGAAATACTTGACAGCTCCATTGCTCCACGCCCCCGAAACTGTCAGTCCGCCCTCGGCTTTAAGCTCGTGGAACGAAACCGCGCTGCCGCACACATCCAGCACGCAGGGGAAGAGTTTGATTTGATTTTTGTGGCTCTGCAGCATGGTTTCCAGCAAGCTGAAAACAAAACCGCCGGCACTTTGCACCATGATCATGCCGTAGTCGCGCGCCTTTACGCAACCGGGCTGCCCCAGCAAACTGTGCGGCTGGGTATCCGGTACATCGTAGCCGCGGCGTTTTTCTTCGATACTCTTGAATACGCGGCCGCCGATATAGCTGAACATTGCGTTGGATTTGACAAAATCACACAACCCGACATCCTTGAGCATGATATTGGCAAATTGCTTGTCGCGCAGACGTACTGCGGCGGCCAGCATCCAGCCCCAGGTCAGATCGCAGCCGGAACCGATCTTGCCGGCCAGCGGTTTGCGGCAGGTGTGATCGAGGTGTTCCAGCAAAGTTTTATGCGCCACCGGAGCCAGTTCAGAATCGGCATCCACATCGTCGCCGGGGATCACGCAAGCCAGATAGCCGGGGTGGCAGAGCTGGGTGCGGCCCTTTTCGCTGGCCGAGTCGATAAATTCGCCATCCATTTGCGGATAAGCGGGGAACTCTTCAAGCAGTTCAGCGATTTTCGTTACATCGGCATTTTCGATCCCCAGTTCGGCGGCCATTTTGACCACAGCTTCCCACAACGGTTTGATCAGGCCCAAATCGTTGTTGGAATTCCAGGCCGGAATCGCGCCCTGTTCCGGCGACCACGAGGGACCGAACCGCAACTGACCTTTGTCGTCGCGGTCGGCCAGCGCCACATAAAAACGCGCCGCATCCAGCATGACCGGAAAAATCCGGTCGCGCCATTGCGTTTTATCCGGGTAATAAGCGGCCGCTTTGCGGTAAAAATCCATATAAAAACCGCTGGCGCAAGACATAAGCCGGTACATCGAAGGAGCAGTTTCTTCGCCGCGCAAACCGCATCCGGCCGGGAAACGCAAGCCATCGACTTCGTAAGTCTTGCGGGTTTCTTCACGCACGACGGGAATCCAGCGTTCGATGGTTTTGAACATGCACTCGAGCATTTCCGGGTGGTTGATCGGCGCCAGCGGCCAGCAATACATGGCCACATTGATGTCGCCGGTATAACGGCCGCACCACGGCGCGGAACGCTCGGCGTTCCACAAACCGAACAGCGCCGGAGCTACATCGCCGCGGCTTTGCGCACCGTACTGGTAAAGGCTGTTGTAGTAGAGTGCTTCCAACGCCGGGTTGGCCAGCGCCACACCGCTTTGTTCCCAAAAACTGCGCCAGTAAGCAGCATTATCCTGCCGGATAGCTTCAAAACCGCGCGCTTCGGCACGGTTCAGCACCGCCTCGGCTTGAGCCAGCAGATCGCCGGAACCGTCTTCGCTGACGATCATCGTCTGATAAACCGTGTAATCCTGCGGTCCGGTGGCATTGATGTAATCCAGATCGATTTCCACACTGACGGAGCAACCCATGACCACCGGAGTGTGCCACACAACGCCGGATACTTTGAACGCAATGATCGTGCGCAGTTCCTCGCCGAACCCGAATTCAATATAGGCCACGCCCCCGTCGGTTACGCCAATGCTGTGTACGACCACATCCGGGTCGTACAAACGGTAAAGTTCGATGCGCTGGGTGTAGCTTAAATAGGTATTGATCTGCGCGGGGTGCAGAAAGGTATCTTTTATGTAAGTAGCGATCACGTCGGATGTCTGGTCGGCAATGGTTACGCGCTCCATGGCTTTGCCGCAGAGTTCATAGCCGCCGGTAACTTCGCCCTTCTCCAAATCCAGTTCCTGATGCCGGTCAAAGAGATAACTGGCCGGAGCGCCGCCGAATTCATCGAGCATAATGCGCAAACGGCCACCGGGTTTGAAACACGGTTCGATCTTGCCGCGTTTTTCTCCGGCCAGCCGGTCAGCCAGCGTGCCGGGCGCATTCTTTTCGATTTCGCGCATTTCGCTCAAGGTCAGCCGATCCCACTTTTTGAGGTTATGCCGCCAGTGGTTGTTGCGGGTAAAAGCAACTTCCATGACCGTTTCTTCGGGTTGGTAGACCAAACCGCCGAACATACCATTGCCGATCGGGAAACCGTTCTGCCAGTTTTCGGGACTGTTTTCAAAAATCAGCTTGTGCGTGGCCGCGCGGGCCGGACCTTGCTTGAACATTCCTCAATACTCCTTGTTTTGTTATTGAGTTTGATTCTTTTTTATCAGTTTGCGATATTCATCGGCTTTGCCGGGCAATGACCACGGCGCAAAAATCCCCAGTGCAAAAACTGCTGCCATGACTTGATAATAAAAGCGGAATACGCTCATGGAGTCGCCGGCAGAAATCACATATTCGGCTAACTTGAACACCCCCCAGTTCATGCCGATACCCGCCACTCCGGCCAGGCCGCCGGTTACTACAAAAACCAGAAAAGTTCCGCCCAGCTGAAGTTTTTCCGGTATGGTGATCAAAAAATACGATTCCAGCGGCGTACCCATACCCATCAATGCCAGACCGCCCAGCACAAACGGTACGATCATCAGCACCGGATGCGGCTCTGCCGGCATAAAAATCCAGCACGCCACCAGCAGCCAGACCAGCGGATAAGCAAATATCATCATCTTGCGCGGCCCGAACCGGGCCGTGATATGTTTGACCAGCACACTGCCGAAAACCGCCGCCACGGCCTGCAATGCACTCAAAAGTATGACCATGGAGTCCGAAGTACCCAGTCCGCGCTTGGCCGCCAGAATATTCATCGGCACCACGCTGGCCAGAAAGAGGTTGCTCAAACACCCCACATAGATCTGATGGCGCATCAGAGGCATCCGCCATGCTTCAAGCACCTGCGGCCAGACCGGTTTGGCTGCCTGCAGCTTGACTGCACTCGGTTCAAATGCCCGGCCGATGCACCAGCCGGTCAGCGCAAAAAGCACCCCGCCGGCAATAAATACGCCGCTCAAAGTAAAGATCCCCGGCTTGAGTTTAAGCACCAATGCCACCGCCAGACTGCCGGCCAGAGTAAAGGCGTAAAGCCCCATGTAGTTGCGCGCCAGCATGGCCGGAGTTTCCTCGGGCGTGGCAATATGTTTCTGCAGCGAAAAACGCATGGCGTTATTGGTTGACCGGCAGATCAGAAATGCGATCAATGCCCCCCAGAACACCCATATACCCAGCAATGGCGTAAGCGCCATCAATATACCCGAAACTGCGATCCCGAAATTTTCCATCCGCATACTGGCCGCCGCCCCCAGTTTGCCACCCAGCATAAACCCCAGCGGCAGCACCAGAAAGCTCGCATAATTCATGGCGCCCATTGCCGCCACCACCCGGTCGGGCATCTGCATAGCGATCGCCAGCAGCTGGATGGTAGCTCCGCCGCAACACGCCTGCGCCACGGCAAAACAGATCCAATAGTTGCGCAAAGTCAGCTGCGAAAAACGCCGTTCTTTATCGTCCAGAACGCGATCAAGAATCATATTGAAAACTCCGTATCACTTTTCAAACCGGATTTCCGGCCAGCTTTTAAACGAAACAATATATTTGCCGCCGGTTACCGGATAGACTATTTCGTGTTTGGCATCCAGATCGCTCACATTGGGGATCAGAGCCGCAAATCTGCCGTTTTCGGCCAGATAGTCATGGGCGTATTTAGTGATGACTTCGGGGCGGTTGCCGATCCCGTGGCCGGTATTGGTTACGGCAATGCCGTCAATATCGTGTTTGGTCAAAAAGTGCGTATCCGGCCGGAAACCGCTGCGCACCATATTGGCGGCAATGAGCATCTTGTCGGCCGGATTGCAGTAGTTATCGTCCAAACCATGCACGATCACCACCAGATTGTTGGGGTTGCAGCGTTTTTGGATGGCCAGATGAGCCATGTTGCCGGGGTCGCGGATCTCCTGCATGGCAACTGTAAGATATTTTTCCGAAGCCGGGTCCTTGCTGTAACCGGCGTTGAGTTTGCCCACGCCAAAGGCTATATCGTTGGTCAAACCGGGCATTCCGCACAGATCCACCGTGCAGGCAAAGGTGGAAGGCGCCAGCTTGTTGGCCATCAAACTCACATTGCCGCCGCCGGAAGCGCCGCCGGCATAAATACGTTTGCGGTTAAATGCTATCTTGTTATCATCCAGCGTTTTCTGAACTGCGTACAAAGCGCGCAGACAATCCATTGCCTGCAGAACGCCGTGATCGTAAGGTACTTTGCTGTGATCAGTTTCGCCGCTCTGCAGATAATTTACGCTCAAACAAATCAGATTATAGCGGTCGCTCAACAGATCGCACCAGCCGGCAGTAAGTTTCCACGTTCCGCCCCAGTTGTGCGACAAAAGCATGATCCCGGTGTTGCTGTTCACGCCGCTGCGGGGAGTTCTTACATAAACTTCAAACTCCCGGTCGCCGGGGCGGAATCTGTATTCCTGACCGGGCACTTTGATCACGCCGTTCAATCCTGCGGGCAGCGCCGCCAGCGGCACACTTTTGAGTCCGGCAGTTGCCGCCGCGCTGATCTGCGGCACATCCTCATTGACCGCCAGCAGGATCGCTCCGGCGCGGGTGGGCCGGCAATCCATTACTGCCGGCGGATTTTCGGCAATAAAAAACCTGTATTTAAGCATCTTGGGATTGCTGCCTTTGCCGATAAACAGCTCGCCGGGGAAAGCTTGAAGTTTGTAAGTTGCGGCCACAGCATTGGCACCATCGTTGGCACACATGGCCACCAGCGCCCGGCGGGTCCCGGTGGGAAACTTGATCTTAAAACTGCCGCAAGACTGGATCGGCACCGGATTTTTAACCGAAAAATCCCCGGTCAGGCCGCTGATAAGATAATCGCGGTCGCTCCACGCTTTTACTCCATCTTTGGCCACAAAGTCAGCACCATACAGCACACAAGTCAAACTGCAGACCACCAGAAACAAAATAAGTTTTTTCATAAAAAATCCTTTATTGAGCAATACAATGCAAATACAATATCAGTTTAAATTAATACTCCCGCAAAAATATTGCAAATCTGCAAGCAGATAAATAAAGATTTTATCATTCATAAAATGAACTATTCAAATAATCAGCACAAAAAACAAGCACAGTTCCGAAGCAAAAAATGCAAAAAGCTGTTGCAAAACAGTTTTGCAACAGCTTTTTTTCGTTAAAAGAATCAGATTCAACTGATCTTAATTGGCATTGTCAAAATAGCGTCCGAAAATTTCGCCGATACCGTACGATTCATTCTGGAACACTGCCGTCTGGACATTGTTGACCGATCCATCCAGCCGCAAGGTGTTGACCTGGTCACCGTGAGTATTAAAGCCGTGCTTCTTTTGAGAATACTTGAAAAGGTCGGATGCGATCGCATTACCGGGATTATCAGTTCCGATAAGCACACGGGAAGCATCAGCGCCGTTAGGAGCATTGTTGGCATGGTAGACAGTAGCTGCTACTTTGTTGAAGAAAAAGAAGCAGTAACTGGCCTGAAAGGGTTTGCTGCTGATCGCGGCTTCGGTATCGCTGGGGCATTTAAAGTAGCGGTCGCGATAATTCTTACCAAAAACAGAGCTGGTACTCCAATCACTATCCGGCATTTCGACCGAAAAATATCCGCCGGACAGCAAAAGATACATCACATCTTCTTTGGAACTCTGACTCCAGCCCTGGGAGTTGATACATCCGGCATGGCTTTTACCGCAAGCGGCTTTGGCGTGCGCCACATAACTTTTATTGTCGTTGGCATACATGGTGTTGGCCAGACCGATCTGCTTGAGCGTACTGGTACAGTTGGCAATGCGGGCGCGTTCGCGCGCAGCACTCAAAGCCGGCAGCAGCATGGCAGCGAGGATAGCGATGATGGCGATTACCACCATGACAACGATTAAGGTGAAAAACCGGATTTTTTTGTGTAAAACAGTAAAAACAAAGGAAAAAAGTCAGTTATGAAGAAGAGTTTTACCCTCATCGAGCTTTTGGTAATAATATACATCATTTTAAGCACTTTGTCAAGGGCTGACCGGTAATATCAATCATATTCGCCCGGACTGCTTTAAATATAAAAAAACGCACACCCACAAAAGAGTGTGCGTTACAGTCAACAGGAAAAGCCGCGTTCAGATCAATTGAAACCATCCAAAAACTTGCCGATGGCAGTACCATTGCTGGTCTGCGAACGGAAATCATTGCTGGGCAGGAAGGTTTCCACATGGCCGCCGAGCTTGCAGATATTGACCGCTTTGGGGTGATTGTCCAGCACCGCGGGGGCACTGCCATTCAAACGGTAGCAGTCAAAGAAAATAGCGTTGTCAGGCCGGTCGCGGCCAATGATGCAACGGGCCGATTCCTGCTGTTTATAAGCATCGCTGGAGTGATTTGTGCAACCCATCGAGTTGATGAAGAAAATTATATAGCTCTGCTCATAGTTGTTGCGCACTTTGGAGTCGCTGGGGCATTTGAAATAATGCTCCAGAAATTTCTGATAATCGGCATCCACGGCCTCAAAATCCCCCGGCAGATAGCCGCCGGAACCCAACAGATAAGGAGTTGTAAAATCCCCATTTACTCCTTCGCCCTGTGTCAATACACAACCGCCATGGTCTCTGATTTTTCCAAAGGCAACATGGCTCTTATTGTCGCCGGCATACATAGTGTTGGCCAGACCGATCTGTTTGAGATTGCCAATACAATTGGCATTACGGGCGCGTTCGCGCGCGGCAGAGAGGGCCGGCAGCAGCATGGCAGCGAGGATAGCGATGATGGCGATTACCACCAAAAGTTCGATGAGGGTAAAACTCTTCTTCATAACTGACTTTTTTCCTTTATTTTTATTGTTTTACACCAAAAAATCCGGTTTTTCACCTTGATCGTTGTTATGGTAATAGTATACATGACTTTTTGTGGTTTGTCAAGGCTTAATAAGTTGATAATTCACACATTTATACACAAAAAAACGGATCGTTGTGATCCAACGACCCGTTGATGGGGCAGATTTGATTCCGCCCGGCCGGAAAAAAACTTCCGTCCCCCTGAAAAAATCAAGTACGGTTCAGTAGCCCAATCCGTTACCGGTAAGCGCTTGCAAACTTACGGTGCCATTGCGCCGTTCGTACAACCCCGGCCGGAGTTTTTCATCGGCCAGCGAAGCCTGCGGGTAGAACTGCGGCGCGTTGCACTCCACGCCCATGATCGTCCCCACATGCGCCGCCAGCAGTACATGCGGCACAGTCGCCAGCATTGGATTGGTCAAATCCTGAACCATCAGCTGCATATTGTGCTGTTTGGCCCAGCAGGCCGACAGCAGCGCGCCGGTCTGGGTTTTGCACACTTTAAGCGCCACGCCGTTCCAACCCAGCGAATGGCCCAGCCGGACAAACTTCCAGTCGTGGGCGCTTTCGTCCATAAAAAGCGGTTTGCGCGCCGAACAGGAGTGTACGTCGATCTTATTGGCTTCCAGATCATACGGAAACGGCTGCTCAACGTAGATCAGCAAGTCGTAGACCGCCGGAGCTTCGGCTTTGAGTTTATCCAATATATTATTGACGTATTCCGGCGACCTGACCAGACAATTGAAATCCGGCGACAGAGCTTTTACGCCGTATTGGAGCGCAATTTGCCCGATCGCCAGCACCCGCTCGTAATCCCACTGGCTGTTGCTGCCGGTCAGTTTGATTTTCAAACACTTCAAACCATCGCGTTCGATCCATTTTTCCAGCGAAACCGGATATCCGTCATCCGGTTCGCCGCCGGTTTTTTCCGATTCGTACAAGAGATCTTTGCCGCCGACCAGATGCCACACCGGCAAGGTATCCGGCACAACATCAACAAAAAAGTCTTCCGGATAAAGGCCCTTAAACGCTTCATCGCCATAGAACCATGCCAGATCGTGCCGCATAAACTCTTTATTATAAGTCTTATATGTCGGCATATTTTTGCTCAAGCCCCATGCGTCGTGCAAAGCTATATCAAATGCCGATGCGCAGATCAGCGCCGCCAGATGCGGCATATCCGTCTTGTTTTCGGCATTGAATTTGGCCAGCAGCTCATCCAGCGTTCCGGTCAGAAAACTGTACCCCTCGGTCATGGGGTCGCTTTCCGGCACCGGGTAGGCCTGCGCCAGCACTTGGCAAAAGCAGCACATCAATTCTTCGCGGCGGGCAAAGCTCAAATCCGACGGCCACGCCCACGCCACCGAAAGCGGCGTTTCGCCCCGGCCGACCACGCCGTAAGCCGGGTATTCAACGTGCGCGATTTGGATGGAATCGATTGTTTCGGCGCCGAACTTGAGCGGCAGACGCATTTTTACCGGAATAAATTCCAACTTCATGGTGTTACACCTTTTTGTCAAATGCTCGGAGCAATATCTTCCAACTGCAGCGGCAAACTCTGGCGCAGCCGGATCGACTCAATGGCTTTCTGCGCCAGAAGTGTGGAGCGGTAGCCGGCCCATTCATCGCAAGGCGATGGTTTGTCGTTAATAATGGCATCCACAAACGCATCCAGCATGGCTATATGCCCTTTATCAGGCATCAGCGGAGTGGCTTTTTCCACGTTTTTGCTGTTCAGACTGCCGGCAACATTGGCATAATTTTTGGCAATAAACGCTTCATGGCCGCGGCCCAGTTCCGGGTGCGGATCGTGCTGACAGTCAAAATATTCAGTGGCATTATCGGGCATACCGAAATAGTTGTTTTCCACAAAGTGCAGCGACCGGAACAATGCCGCGCCGCCGGTAACTTCGAACTGTTCTTTGGGGTAATCAAACGTGCCGGCGCAGGAAAAATCCAGCGTCATGGAAGCACCGTTATTGAACTTCAGATGAATACCATGCGACAAACGGCTTGACCCCCACGCCGTGATCTCACAGGGCAGCGCCGGTGCAAAAAACCAGCAGGCCAGATCCAGCCAATGCACCGATTCGCCGATAATGACGCCGCCGCCGGTCAGCGGATTCATGTGGCCCATGCCGTAGGAACTGCTTTCGTCCTGGATCCGGATGCTCATGTGCGGGAATTTTTCTTCGGCCATCGGTTCGCGGTCGACTTCCACATACTTCCACGGATTGTGCTTCGGATCGGCCATGTGCGCCAGATATTTTTTACGCAAGGCTTGCATAGCCGGCGACATACGGCGGTTGAGGTCAACACAGAGTTTGATCTTATTTTTATGCACCGCATCCATGATCTGAAAGGCTTCGGCATTGTTCATGGCCATGGGTTTTTCGCAAAAAATATGTTTGCCGGCGGCCGCTGCGGCCCGGATGATCGGCAGGTGAACTTCGTGCGTGGTAGCGATCTTGATAAAATCGACTTCCGGATCGTTGACCGCATCCATAAAATTATCACTTACGCATGGTATATTAAAGTGTTCGGCAGCTTTCTGCGCATTCTCCAAACATACATCGCACGCCCATTTGAGCTTGACTTGAGGGTGATTGGTCATATTCACCATATCCTGCGCCCAGGAAAACTTGCCGCACCCGATTTGCGCCGCAACGAGGATTCTGTTCATATCGACTTCTCCTTTTTATTGATTTTCAGTTAATAACGTTGTTCATCAGCAGCACAGAACGAACCGAAGTCCACGCGCTGTTTGCGCACCATGGCCGTATCGGCAGCAAAAACCAGCTTGTGCCCGGTAACCGAATCGCTCAATTCTGTGCAGGATATACTTGTAGCATCGCCCCGGACAAAGCCGGCAAAGTCATCGGCCAGCCGCAGATCGCCGCCGCCGTGGTCGCCGGTGGCGCCGGTAGTGTCGCCCAGATTATCAAGGTCTACGATCTCTTCGGTATAAGAGCATTGCGCTTTGGCCGGGTCCAGATCGCGGTGCCGGACGATGAATTTATTTTCGTCAAACACGCCTTCGATCTCGCCATCGGTACCGATGATATGTACTTTGCGCATCGGAGCCGCCGTGCCGGTTATCAGATTATGTATTGCCACTGTACCATCGGCGAATTCCACGACCACGCTCTGGCGGTCGACCTGATTATTGTCGCACTTCCAGACGCAGCGGGAGTGGGGGAAATCCGGCTTCATGATCGCCTTCAGGCGGTTTTCGTGCGTATCCAGTGCTTTATTGTAGGCGTGTTCCGGCCAGACGTATGCGCCCCAGTAAACCGGGTGTTCGAGGTGCATCCGGCGCACAGAGTAATCGCAGGAGCTTTCCAGCGGGCAATCCAGCATACAGTGCGTGCCGGAATTTTCGGGAGCATTTTCCTGATTGAAAAAGTAAAGTCCGCCCATACTGTCGACCGAAACCGGTTTGACTCCACTCATAAACCAGCTTATCAAGTCCAGATCGTGGCTGCATTTGGCCAACAGTACCGAAGCACCGCACTTTCGGGTATTGTTCCACTTGCCGCGCACATAACAACTGCTGAAGTGGTGATAGCTTACATGTTCAGCTGTGGTTATATGGGTAATCTTGCCGATCACGCCGGCCAGCAGGCGTTTTTTGATTTCAGCATAAAACGGTGCATAGCGCAGCACATGGCAGATCATCACCTTGCGACCGGTTTTCCGGGCGGCACTCTCCAGCAATTCCAGCTCCTGCATATTGGTGGCAAAGGGTTTTTCCAACAATATATCGTACCCGGCTTCCAACAGCGGCAGCGAAGTGGCAACGTGTTCTGAATCCATTGTACCGTTGATGATGCAATCGGCCAACTTGCCGCGTTTGGCCAGTTCTCCGGCCGATTCAAAACACATATCTTGAGAAAATCCGAAATATTCGCAAGTGTATTTTCTCCGGTCGGGCAGCGGATCGGCCACCCCGACGATCTTAAGTTTTTCCGGTTTGATTCTGGCCAGTTCGGCGTAACCCAGACTCCGGTGCCCAGCACCGACAATAATTGCAGTAACACAATCAGCAGACATAACAAACTCCATTTAATTTGTCAGGTAATTTGCTTACACTTAATTAATATAGGCAGAGTTTGTTAAAATAAAATAGCAAAAACGGCAAATTTTTTACCATTTTAAACAAATTTGCATACAAGTAAATTTATCCGGCAGGATTTATACAAAAGAGTTATTTGACCGGCGGAACCAGTTGTTCCCAGGCCTCTTGAGCTTTTTTATTGCCCCGGTCGGCCGCTTTTATATACCAGCGCAGCGCCTCTTTCCGGCTCTTTTTTACGCCGATACCTTCTTCGTAAAAACGCCCCAATTCGTACTGGGCATCGCTGTTGCCGCTGTCGGCGGATTTCCGCATCAAATCGGCGGCTTCCAGTCTGTCTTTATCGCTGAATTTGCTGTCGGTCAGCATCAGTGCCAGATAGTATTGAGCCTTGGAGTCGCCCTTTTCGATCGCCTTACGGTAATATTCTTCGGCTTTGACCCAATTGCGTTCGGTACCCAACCCCAACTCCTTGCAGCGCCCTACCCGGCATTGGGCTTGAGCGTGATCCTGTTCGGCGGCTTTTTTGAAATAACGGTAAGCCTTTTGGAAGTGATTGGGCTCGTCTTCGCTCTTGTAGTAATAAAGCGCCATCCGGTATTGAGCTTCCGGCACGCCTTGTTCGGCGGATTTTTCGTACCACCGGACGGCTTCGGCATAATCAGCCTCCACCCCGCGGCCTTCTTCCAGGCAAATACCCAATGCCAGTTGGGCCAATTCGTGATCCTGCACAGCGGCTTTACGATACCAGTTCACCGCTTCCACATAATCCTGTTTGATACCATGCCCGGTATCGTAACACATTCCCAGATTGTATTGAGCTTTGGCATAGCCGGCCTCGGCGGCCTTGCGGAACCAGCGTTCGGCTTCGGTATAATCAACTTCGCCGACCCGACCATAGTAATAAATACACCCCATGGCATTCTGCACCCATTGCACCGGCACCAGCAAAACCAGCACTCCGGCCACGGCCCCCAGCACAATAACGGCCACCGCCACATTCAAGCGCAAAGCACGGCGTTTATTGCGGCGGATAGCATCATCTTCGACATTATCAAATTCAGTTTCAGCTTCGTCATCTGTTTCCAACACCACAACTTCCTGCGCCGGATAAGGTTCAAGCGCCTTTTCCAATTCTGCCAGCTGAGCGTACAGCTGTTGAATACTTTTGCAGCTGGCCATGGTGATGCAATCCAGATCCAGAGCCTCATATTGAGCTTTTATCTCCCGGCAGCGCAATTGCAGATCTTCGGGCATCGAGCTCCGCAATGCGGCGGCATCGCAGAATGCTTTGACTTGGAAGTACCGGTCAAAGAAAGCCTTCAACTCTTCCCGGGTCAATGCTTTGCCGGCATTGCCCGCTGTGTTGTTCTGCACTTTTTCAATTTGATCGACTTTTTCCATATCCAATCTTCCCCAGCCCGCACATCAATTCGATACCAGTTATCTTCAGTTCAGGGTGTTAATATACAGCAGAATTGTCTTTTTTTCCACTTTTACAGGTGCAAAAATTTATAAGCCTCTTGCTTTGAGCCGGTCAAGTTTGATTTTACCATCAGGATTTCCGGCCTCGGCCGCCGCCTGATAATACTCTTTGGCCCGCTGCAGATCGCGCACAGTTCCCCGCCCGTCTTCGCAGCACATCCCCAGATTATTCATGGCTATGGCATTGCCGTGATCGGCGGCCAGCAGATACCACTTGAACGCCTGAACCGGATCCGGCTCCACGCCACTGCCGGTAGTGTAACACCAGCCGACCGAACACTCGGCACGGTGATACCCCTGCAATGCGGCTTTCAAATAATACTCAAAAGCCAATACCGCATCATACCCGACTCCAATACCTTCAGCACAACAGTTGGCAAAGGCGTGTTGTGCGCGGGCGTACCCCTGATCGGCGGACAAGCGATAATTCCGGGCGGCGGTTTCATATTGCGGTTCGTCCATGCCCCAGGCAAATTCACAACTCAATGCATATTTGAACTGCCCCAGCATATCGCCTGCTTCCGCCGACTCGCGATAGTATTGAGTTGCCAGCACCAGATCCGGCTCCACGCCTTTGCCCTGCAGATAAATATCGCCCAGCAGATTCAGTGCCGGCGGATATTGGCCGGCGCGCTGCAGCAGATCCAGCACCTTTTTCCCGGATTCTGCTGTTATTTCACCGCTCATCAGAGTTTCGGCTTCGGCAAACAATTTTTCCGGCGGGACCAAAGAGTTTGCTGCCACCGGCGGGACATCGTGCCACGACGGATGCAATTTTATCTTGCGCTCCAGATTGCCATACCACTGGATCTCCTGCTCGCCGGGCAAGCGGGGGATCTGCTCTTCCATATTTCTCTGCAAAACACTCCGGAACTCATTAAAGTTCTGAACCGTTTTATCTGTAAGCGTTTTCAGCACTGCTCCGGTAAAAAATCCCTGCCGGTTGGCCCGATCCTCGTAAGAACACTGGCCTTCGGCACAGGAATAAAGGATCACCGGAGGAATAATGGTAGTTTGCTTGCTGCGGCTTTCTTCGACCAGCATTTCCATACCCCGGCTGCCGCTGTTTTCATTGCTGACTTTCAAGGAGCGGGCCGTATCCCACGGATCGTTGCGGCAGCAATCCAGAATAAACAGACGCTGTACTCCCGGCTTGCTGG
Organism: Lentisphaerota bacterium; assembly: GCA_015061695.1. Classification (GTDB taxonomy): domain Bacteria; phylum Verrucomicrobiota; class Lentisphaeria; order Victivallales; family Victivallaceae; genus SIG78. The sequence continues at coordinate 2,431 of SUWA01000038.1, read as the reverse complement.
TCAGCCGTTTGACCACACTCATCGGCATCAAGCCCATTTTGTCCTGAATCAACGCAGCATCGGCATCAGTACCCAGCAAATAGTGTACGCCGCCCATTTCGCAGCCGTGTCCGGCAAAATAAAATATAAACAGATCGCCTTCCTGCAACTTTTTCATCTGTTTCCGGATGGCGTTGATCGCATCAGCTGCTCCGTCATTGAGCAGCAGTTCGGCATCATCAAGCTGGAGTTTTTCAAGGAGTTTCTGCGCATCCTGACAGGCACATTTGAGCGCAGGTATGCCGTTGGCGTAATCGTTTATACCAATAAAAACAGCGTGTCTTCTCATAAATCACTCCGCGGCTTGAACCGTATAAGTTATATAACCGCCCGACCATGATTCCGCCGGCAAATTCCGGAGCTTACGCTGCAACTCCGCCAGCTCATTGCCATCCAACGACGCAAAACCATTGCCTTGAGGCGTAGGCAGCAGCGGTTCTTCGGATACGATCACCGCCAGACGTTCCCGTCCTGCCGGTCCGGTCTGACGGATTTTAACGCCTTTGAGCAAAGATCCATCCGGCGCGGGAATTATATAATTACCGCCGGCAGCGATCCGCACTTGTTTATCCAGACAATTGGGCATGATCACATCAATACTGCCGGCACTGTCGATACAAAGCATGGTCAGATACCCGGTCCGGTCGCTTTGGAATCGTACTTCCATTTTGCAACCGATCTGAATAATATCTTCTTCGCACTTTTCCATACACATGCCGCGGGGCTGAAAGGTACTCTTCTGCACCCCGGCTTTAGTGATTTCCACATGTCTGCCGCCCAGGCTTTGATCTTCGATGATCTTTATCAATCCGTTGGGTACGGTCTGGCGCTCGATATTGCAAATGCGGTAATCAATATAGCGGTTTTCCCGCTCCATAGTCGGATTGGCCGCAATCTGCTGCAGCTCGCGCACCAGTTTTTCCCCGGACAGCTGTTCTTTGCGCAACTGGGCCTTGAGCAATTCAATTTCCAGACCGGCTTTTTCGCCGGCCTGATTAATCTGCACTTCGGCAATGGCATCCTTGACCTTATTTTCGCGGTCAATGGTAACTTGAATATTTTGCCGTTCGGCGGCGATCTTTTCGAGTTTCAGTGTAATTTCGGCTCTTTTTACTGCGCTTTCTTCCCCGGCTGATTTGATCTCTTCAGCCTTGGCTTGCAACGCCCGTTTGCGGTCAAGATCCTGCAGCTGGCGGACGTAATCCAGTTCGCGTTCATTTTCGGCAATATCCTCCATCGCCTGCCGGTGGCTGCTGGCAGCCTGTTCTTCGGCCACTTTCTGATTATATTGCTGCTGCTGGCGGGCAAGCTCTTCGGCATCGCGTCTGGCCCGTATTTCGGCTTCGGAAAGCTGTTCGGTTATTTCGGCAAAACTTACGCTCAACTGCAGACAGGGGAAAAATCCGGTCATGACCTTGAGCATCATATCAGTGATTTCGCCGGACGGAGTTGATACACTTTGCACACTGCCGCTGCCGGAGTTGCTGTCTGCATACAGTTTTTTTTCCAACTCATAAAAGAGTCGATCTTTATACCGGGCAAAATTTTTGTTGAGTTCTTCGCTGGTCAATTCATCATTCTGCATACATCTGACGAGTTCGCTTACGTCTTCGTCAAGATTGAACCCGGTAACCGCCAGACGCATTGCCGCCAGTAAAGGCCGGGGAGCAATCAATGCTTTGATTTGTCCGGATAAATCAAGCTCAAAACCACCATTGGCCACATAATAGCCGCCATGCCATCTGGAACGTTTTTTCAAACCCAGGAGTGAACTCTGTTCGCTTTTATGCAATGGATTCATCCGGTGAAAAAAGTTTTTGTCATCCTGTTGCCGCAACACAAAAATGCGGCTCTCGACTCCCGGATCAGACGTTCTGATCAACTCAATATCGGAGTCACTTGTAATCTTTTTTATCAGCAGCATATTGCCACACCCCATTGATTAACACCACCACAGCACCAGTGCCATTTGCATCAGCGCCATTACTACTACCGAATTATAAAACCACATCTTTCGGGTCTTGTGCCGGATAATACTCATCGTAAACAGCGCAAATACTGCTCCACCCAGCAGCGCCGCAGTCAGCAGCACCTTTTCCGGTATCCGCCAGCGCCGGTGAACTGCCGCGAACTTGTCGTACGCAAACAGTCCGGCACTGAACAACCCCATTGCCAGCAAAAAAAGCCACTTATTTACCAGCGCCAGACTCCAGATCATCAAGATTGTGATTATAAAATACATTTCTCTTGTATTATCAGGATTCCAGTTTGAGCGCAAAACCCATCAGCGCATAATTGTAAGCCAATGCCGCCAGCGAGGCAACGATGAATCCCACGACCGGCCAGGCCGAAGTAAACGATGCCCCCACCATCAAAATGCCAGCAAAGCATC
>SUWA01000037.1 GCA_015061695.1 Lentisphaerota bacterium | reverse complement strand
GCGGCGCCTCACGAGCCTTGCTGGCGTCGCTCACTCGGTCGAGTACAGTCGTACACTCCCTCGTTCGCTCCTTGCAAAACTCGTGATGCATCCGCGCTATTTCGCAAAAACAGTCGGTTAGCGGGCGTGGGGTGTCGGCCGCTGGGGCGGCCGACCGGCGCGGCGAAGCGCCGCGCCACGCTCGCGGGCGGCCTCCGGCCAGACCGCTTGCGCTCCGAGTGCGGGATTGCAGAACGGCGACTGGTGTCGCCCGGCGGCATTGCTATCGCTCGCCGCCACAATGCTATGTTGCAGACCGGCGACTGGTGTCGCCCGGCGGCATTGCTACCGCTCGCCGCCCAATGCTATGTTGCAGACCGGCGACTGGTGTCGCCCGGCGGCATTGCTATCGCTCGCCGCCACGCTCGCGCGATTGCTTCGCTCCGCGCATCGCGTTCCGAGTGCGGGATTGATGGGCCACCGGCTGGTGCCGGGCGGCGGCATTGCTATCGCTCGCCGCCCAATGCTATGTTGCAGACCGGCGGCAAGAATCGTCCTGCAACTCTTACTGCCGCCATCTATTGCTTCATCGAGGCGCGCGCTGCAGCCGCCGGTTGCCCGATCCGGCATTCCTTATTGATTTGCCTGCAATATTTCTACTGCTTCGGCAAAACTTGCGGCATCGAACGAACTTGCCGAAGCGGCTTTGTGGCCGAACCCGTAAGTGCAGAAAATACTCCTGGCTCCACCATTGGCCGCCAGAAATATATCGGTGTGATTATCGCCGACCACCCAGGTGTTTCCCGGCGCGGCATGATACTTTTGCATCAAATACAGCAACGCATCCGGCTGGGGTTTGAGCGGATATCCCATTCCGCCGCCGATATTTTCGTCGATCCAGGGGGCAATATTGAGTTCTTTTATGATTTTTTGCCCCACCAATGCCGGTTTGTTGCTGATTATGCACACGATCCAATGATCTTTTTTCAATTCAGCCAGCCCTGCGGCGGTTCCGGCGTAGAGCCGTGTTTCGTAAGTCGGATCATCGGCATAGTGTTGAGTCATTTTTTGTACTGCTTCTTCCAGCGGCACAGCTTTATCGGCATCGGCCAGCGAGCGTTCCATAAGTTTATACGCTCCATCGCCGACAAAAGTGGTGATCAGTTCGGGGCTCAATGGCTCCAGCGCGTAATCATGCCGGGTGCGGTTGACTGCCTGGGCTATGCCGTATACTGAATTTATCAGCGTGCCATCCAGATCAAAAACAACGAGTTTATTCATCTTCTTCCAGTTCAGAGTTATCTGAATTATTTTACAAATTTTATAATTGTTGATCCTTCCGGCAGCAAGACTGCGGTTGGATCCCGGGGTATTTAATTTACTGCCTGTATTGAGCAAATTCAAGTTTTTTTGAGCCGGATCGGAGTTGTTGACAGAAAAATGACCGGCGGGTTTGAGTCAAATTCAAGCAGTATGGATTTGAAAATTTTTTTTGTTGTGTTATTGTATCCGTAACGATTGCTTGGGAGTATTTGGATCATGACTTTGGAAAAAGAAGATTATATGGAACCGGTTTGCCCGCTGCAGCGCCCCGCCGCGCCGGTGCGGCAAGTCGAAGTATTGGGGCGCATCGATCTGCCGGCGGTGATTGCGGAGTGCGACCGGCTTTTCAACGCCAATCAGCCCGAACAGTTGGGCGAACATCTGCGTTTTTACCGCAATCAGGCCCGCGAACTGCGCGACCGGGAGTCGGAGTTGAGTATCTTAAGCGAACTCATGGGCCACTACCGGATGAATTACGATCCGGAACGCGGCATGGCGGCGATCCGGGATGGCATTGCACTTATCAACGATCTGGGGATCGCCGGCAGTGTCAGCTGCGGAACGATCCTGATCAACGCGGCCACCGCTCTGCAAGCCTTCGGTCAGGTGGAAAAAGCGCTTGAGTATTACAGCGAGGCGTTCCGCTGTTACGGCGAAAATCTGCCGCCGGAAGATCTCCGCTTTGCCGGTTTGCTCAATAATATGGCGGCGGCGTATACGGCCGCCGGTGATTTGAGTCATGCCGAAGCCTACTACCTTAAAGCACTGAAAGTGCTGGAATCCAGCGGTAATTTAATGGATACAGCCGTAACGTTCGTCAATCTGGCCCAGCTCTGCTATCAGGCCGATAAAAGCGCTGACGAGATCAACGGAATGCTCGATAAAGCGATGGCGTGCTTTGACTCGCCGCAAGCCGTGCGCGATGGATATTATGCGCATACTTGCAAAAAGTGCGCCCCCGCATTCGGATTTTTTGACCGCGAGGCAGATGAGCAAACGCTTGAACAGCGTGCGGAGCAATTCTATGCGGGCGCTTGAAACAGCTCAAAATTACTTTTTTCAAACCGCTTTGCCCCGGTTGGAAGCCGATTTGCCCGGGGTTATGCCGGTGATCGCCGCCGGCTGGTCGGGGCGCGGCTCGGAGTGCTGGGGATTTGATGACGATATATCGCACGATCACGACTTTGCGATCGGTTTTGCCTTGTATCTGACGCGCGAGGCAGAAGCTGAACACGGCTTTGCGCTGGGGCGGTTTTATACCCGGCTGCTCAAGGAGTTTCCGCCGGAACAGTTTCCGGCAAGTTTGTCCAGCAAATTGGGCGGTTCAGAGCATGGTGTGATCATAATCGAAGATTTTTTTGAGCGCCATTTGGGCTTTCCGGGCGCGCCGCAGAGCGTTGAACAATGGCTTTACACTCCCGAATATGCTCTGGCCGAAGCGGTCAACGGGGCGATTTTTCTGGATAATGCCAACGTCATAAGCCGTATCCGCCGGGCGATTGCAGAAGATATGCCCGAAGATGTACGGCTGAAAAAACTTGCCGCCCGTGCCGTCAGCATGGCTCAAAGCGGTCAATACAATTTTATGCGTTGTATAAAACACAACGAACCGGGGGCGGCAATGTTGTATTTGAGCGATTTTGTCCGCAGCGGTATATCAATGGTATTTTTGCTGAACCGGACTTTTGCTCCTTACAGCAAATGGGCCTTGCGGGCGATGAAAAGTCTGCTGATACTGCCGGAACTCTCCGGGGAGTTTGAGCATTTGCTTACCGGCAGTGAGCCGCCGGAGCAAAAAGCCGAACTGGTGGAAAATATCTGTGCCAAGATCATCGGTGAACTGAAAATCCAGCAGTTGAGCAATTTGAACGATGATTACCTTGAAGCCCATGCGTTTGAGATCATGAAACATATCAAATCCCGCCGGATAAGTTCGCTGCACATCATGGAGGGGTGAAATCAGCTGGAAAAATCAATAAAAAACTGGTAAAAAATGCCGAAAGTATTATTGTAATGCAAGCGGTTAAATCAAAAATGTCAAAAAAGGGTGGAACGATGAAAAAATTTTTATTGTGGAGTTTGACGCTGTTGCTGGGGGTAACTTTGTGCGGGTGTTTTGAAGAAAGCGCAAGCAATACCGCCGCGGCAGATGCGGCGATTCGGAGTTTGAATCAGGCACACAAAACCAACAGCAGTAATAATTTGCAGCAAATAGGCATGGCTTGCAGAATGTTTGTTGACGATAATGACCGTTTCCCGAATGGTTTGAGCGAGCTGCTGGAGAGCAATTCTGGACTCAAAAGTGTGCTGATCGCTTCGTATGACAAAAAAAGTTCAGCGGCTGCCGGCAGTACGGTCAAGTCCGGCAATACTTCTTACGCTTATCTTGCTCGCGGTATATCCGGCCGGGTCAATGCTGATTTGCCGGTTTGTATCGAAAAACCGTGGCTGCTGCCGCCGGAAGAAAACACTATACGGGTGCTTTTTGCCAGCGGCGAAGTCAAGGTGCTTTCCGTACCCAATGTATCCGGCAAAAGCTGCGAAGATGTTGTTGACAGCATTTTAAGCGACAGTCCGGATGCCGGAAAAATCCGGCAGAACGCCAGCCGCATTGACCGGAATCACAAGAAAAATAAATAACCTTATACACCTGTAAAAAACTGGAGGCAAAAAATGTTCAAACGGGTAATGAGTTTGTTGACTGTAGTGTTGGGAGTGATGCTGGTGTGCTGCGGATGCGGTAAGGATTCTGACAGCAAATCCGGTTCTGCCGCCGGCAGCGCCCCGGCAATCGATCAAAGCGATGCCACTGCGGTTATGATTGCGATGATTGAGGCCGTGGAAAAGTCTGATGCTGACGCACTTTACGCCTTGACCGATCCGCAGGCACGCGGCAAATCCGGCAATTTGAGCAAGGAAGATTTGTTCGGCAGATTGCAAAATGCATGGAGTAATCCCGAACTCAAAACTATGCTGCCGATGATCAAAGCGGCGCTGAAAGGTGATGCCGACGAAGTTTGGAAAGTTATGCCGCAGGCGATAAAGCAGAGTGAAATCAAACGCGTTGACGGCGACGAAGCCGCGGCCAAAGCCCGGATCAAAGAAGAAATGCCTGAAGCCAAAGATCAATTCCGGCGTGCCTTTCAGGCTTATTTGAGTCAGCACGATGGTAAGTGGTATGTGAGTTTGGCCAATGTCCAGGATCCGATGGAGGCCGCCCGTTTCCGGGCGCAAATGAGCAATTCTACTGTTAATCTCAAGATGATCGGCCTGGCATTGATAATGTATTCAGGTGATAACCGTGATTATTTCCCGGAAGATCTTTCGGCTATTGTTGCGGGAGGCTATCTGGGGGGCGATGCCAAGTACTGCAGCCGGGTGTTGATCGCCCCGTTTGATAAAATCAGCAAACCCGCTGCGAATGACAAGATCCAGCCGCAGAATACCAGTTACGCTTATATAATGGATAAAAGCGTGAACGTGTATAGTTCGCAAAACCCCGGCCAAATGCCGGTGGCTTTTGAAAAACCGTGGATCATGCCCGATATGGCCAAGGGGGTCAATGTGTTGTATGCCGATGGTCATGTGGAGTTTGTGCAGATAGATAATGTCAATAAGATGAGTTGCCAAAGTGTGGTAAGCTATCTTTTGCAGCGCAATAACCGCCGGACCGAAGCCGCAGATCAGAAATTGCTGCAGAATGCGGCCAAAATCGACCGCCAGCGATAAATCGCACTGGCTGCCGGCGATTGCCGGTGGGGGTAATGCAATTCCCGGTTGACCGGGCGTCGTTACAGAATAAATTGGTGATGGTGTTTGGGTACTGTCACCAATTTTTTTGCGTATGAACGGGTTGCCTGGGAGGGTTTTATATTGATTGACTGAATTGCGTGGGCCGTTGGCGGGAAGGATTTTCTGCAGCGGTGGCCGCCGGCGGTTTGTAAAACAGCGCTTTTGGTGCTAAATTAATATAATGCAATTTCAACTATCATTATAAATCAAGGGATTTTGAGTATGTCAGAAAACAAAAAGAAAATGCAGTTCAATTTCAAACAGATGATGATTTGGCTCATCGCCATGGCGATCGGTTTCGGTCTGGGTTGGCTGGGGTACAAAGAACTGGACCGTTTTTTTGATTTTACGGCCAAACTTTACACGAATCTGTTCAAATTTGTGGCCGTACCCACCATTGCGCTGGCCATCACTACCACGCTGGCCTCGCTGGGGAGCAAAAAAAATACCGGCAAGATCTTTTTGCACACGATCATGTATACTTTGTTGACCACGGTGGTGGCATCGCTGGTCGGCGTGCTGCTTTATCTGATCGTTCAGCCGGAAAATCTGGTGGTTTCGCCGGAAGAACAGATCGCGAAATCCGAGATGGCCACGGAGAATGGTCAACGCAAAGCCACTACGGCGTATGAGCATATTCTTAACGCCGTGCCGAGCAACGTGGTTGCGCCGTTTGCCGAAGGCAATGTGCTGGGGATCGTGCTGGTAGCCGCGGCCGCCGGTCTGGCGCTGGCCGCCAAACGGGAGTCGGAAAATATCCAGACGCTCATCCGGGCCATCAATGGCTTGCAGGAGCTGTTCTTTACCTTGATCCGGGCGCTGGTGTGGGCCTTGCCGCTGGGGATCGTGGCCTTTTCGGCCCAGTTGGCCGCGCAGATCCGCGCCGATGTGGCATTTGAATCGCTGGGTAAATATGTGCTGGTGGTGCTGGGCGGCAATGTGCTGCAATTCTTTGTTATTCTGCCGCTGTTCCTGCTGATTTCCAGGATCAATCCGTTGCGGATCTTCCGCGGAATGCTGCCGGCGGTGCTGATGGCGCTGTTTACCAAAAGTTCGGCGGCCACGCTGCCGGTAACGATCGCTTCGGCCGAAAACAACCTCAATGCCAAACCCGAAGTTTCGCGTTTTGTACTGCCTATTTGCTGCACGATCAATATGAACGGATGTGCGGCGTTTATTATGGTAACTTCGCTTTTTGTCATGCAAAATGGCGGAGTGGAACTGACTTTGCCGGTCATTGCACTGTGGGTGTTGATTTCAGTAGTGGCGGCTGTCGGCAATGCCGGCGTGCCGATGGGGTGCTACTTCCTGACCCTTTCGCTGATGGCCAGCATGAATAATATGCCGATCTGGGTGCTGGGAGTGATCCTGCCGATCTATGCGATCATTGATATGATTGAAACTGCAGTCAATGTCTGGAGCGACTCCTGCGTCTGCGCTATGGTCGATAAAGCGGTACCTGCCGGCGAAAAAGAATAAGCGTCAGGCAAGTTTTACTGCATACAGCGGCAAGACCACGACCGGTTTTGCCGCTGTAACAGTATAAAGCGGGTATAAATCGGACTGTTTTAAGTATTAACAGTATGAAAAAGTTTTTTATTGCAAAACTTTATGCTCAAATATTGAAAAATCATAATCTCATGCTATTTTAATAGAGTGTTGCCCCGGTAGCTCAGAGGATAGAGCAGCTGCCTTCTAAGCAGTTGGTCACAGGTTCGATTCCTGTCCGGGGTACCATTTTTTTACTTTTTTACCGATCAAAAAAATAAAACTGCGGCAACCGGATGAGGTTTTGCCGCAGTTTTCTGTTTTTACGGTTTCAGACCGCAGAACGATTCAGATGAGTCGATCAATCCTTGTCGTCATCGAATTTGTTGGGGATGTTCTGCCAGGCTTTGCCCAGAGTAACGATTTCGGAACTCGATACCGATGCGCCTTCCACATGGCCGCCGAACTTGAGCATATTCAGTTTGCCGGGGTGGTTGGGAGTGTTCCGGTTGGCGGCATCCAAATCGCCGCTGGGGTAGTCGCAGAACAGTACCCGGCCGGGGTTGTCCCGGCCGACGAGGACGCGGGGACGGGTGGATTCAAGCCCTTCGCTGGAGGTGAGTTTTGCTCCGGTCGACTGATTGACAGCGCCATAGATCCATGCCACATAGCTGCTGGAGGCATTGTCGGTGCCGGCTGTGGTAAAGTGGGTGCTGTCCGAGGGGCATTTGAAATACTTTTCGACCACATCAGTTATATCAGTGTCAGTGCTTTCCACACTGCCGCCAAGGTATCCGCCACCCAACAGCTGATTGGGAATGGTCAGATTGCTGTAGCTTTGATGATTGGGCTGAAACATCAGTCCGCCGCGGCAGCTGTAGGCTTTGCCGGTGGTGCTTATGGCACACGAGATATAACTTTTGTTGGCATCGGCATACATCATCTGGGCCAGACCGATCTGTTTGAGCTGCGAGATGCAGTTGGCCTGACGCGCACGTTCACGCGCTGCAGATAAGGCCGGCAGCAGCATGGCCGCCAGAATGGCGATGATGGCAATTACCACCAGGAGTTCGATGAGGGTAAAAGTTGATTTGCTTTTCATAATTATTTATCCATTTTCTTTACTTTAAAATCTTTTTGATCCCAGGTGCCGACAAAGTTTTTGCCTACATACCACACGGTGTTTATGCCGGCGGCTTTGGCTTCCGGGGTGGCGACCGCGTTCCAGAGTTCGGTGCGGGTGTTGACCAGTGTGATCTTGCCGTTGTTGATCACCAGTGCGCCGGTATCGGGCGCAAGCGGCGGAAATTTGCCGAACTGTTTTTCCAGGGCGGCAATTTTTTCTTTGCTCAAAAGGGCCGGCGCGGGGATCCCGACCACCTGCCATTTGCCGGGGTTGTTGATCACGTCATCGACCATCAATATGGCTACGCTGCGGCCGGAACGCATGACTGTATCGCGGGAAAGACAGGTGAATTCACCCCATTTCTTTTCGTCAAAACCCGAGTCGATGGCCGTTGACCAGCTGGCCGGATCAATGGCCCATGCCAACTGACCGGGACAACCCAGTTCCGCCGGTTCCAGATCCATATTGCGCAGATTATCTTTGGCCACCTGGTTGATCGCCGGCAACCCGGCAAAGAAGTCCACGCTGCTGTCCAGCGCCAGATAACGCACTACCGATCCGTAGCAGGCCGCCAGCAGCGCCAGACGGCTGTCGTTGATCAGCGAGTCGCGCATGGAGTAAACGGTCGTGCCGGAGCCGTCGGCGTGCAGCGGATAAACGTAGTTACGGATGTCATTTTCGATAATACCGCGGATGCCGCGCAGCTGTGCCGCCGATTGCGGGTACATGAAAGCATGGCTGTTGAACGGCCGGCGCAAACCGTAAGAGGCCGGGCAGCTGATCAGATCCAGCGGAGCTTCGTCCAGCACTTTCTGCAAGCCGATGTGGCCGCTCAACAGCATCCGGTGCCAGCTGCCGGCGTGTTCCATGGCGTAGCCGAAATAGATGCCGAAAGCATATTTATCGCCGTAGGTGTCCTTAAAGTAACGGGCAAAGTCCACCAGATTCTGGGCGTGCTTTTCAGCAATAAAGCTGAAGTAAAGCTCGCGGATACGCGCATAGCCGGGTTTTTTCTGATAGGGTCTGTTCAAGGCCGGGTGCGGCAGCGGGATAGTTTCGTTGATGCCGCGTTTTTTCAGATACTTGGCAAACTCGCGCTGCACCGGCACGCTGCAGTCGTATTCGCCGACATCTTCGCCCCACAGTTGGAACTCTCCGCCGCGGTAGCCCATGATCAGCATACCGGCCAGAGCTTTGCCGACCGGTTTGGCCGCCAGCGAATCCATAACGGTGGACATCGACTTTTTGGTGCCTTCGATCCAGACTTCGCTGCAGAAACTCTGCAAGGCGCCGCGGCCGCGGTTGGAAACAAACACTTCATCGGGGTAACGGCTGTTCCACCAGCCGGGTACGTCCACGCGCAGTCTTACATAAATACTGGCTTCGGGGTCGCCGGCAAGGATCTGCATCATATTCTGTTCGACTTCGCTCAAATCAAAGCTGCCATCGGGCAGATGGCGGCCCGCCGGAACCGAAACTTCGTACATGTGGTTGCCGGTATGACGCCAGTTGTAGTAGCGTTGGGCCGACGGCGTGCTGGTGCAGTAAAGCTGCAGTGCCATGGGTTTGCCGCCGGGGCCGGTCATGCGGTTGCTGTTGTCGTAACGGGGGAACTGGCGGGCCTCTTCGCGGGCTGGCAGTACGCCGGGACGTACGGTGATCTTCTGTTCCAGACCGCCGGCAAGAATTTCGCAGCTGATACCTTCCAGCCGCCAGCGGTAGCTGCCGGGCATGGCGTAGGGCGAAATTTCCAGCTCGGCGTAGAGCCTTTTACCCTGACGGCGGATCTGGGGCACGGTATGGGCGCTGAGCGCGGTTTTGCGGTTATTGCTGTCGTAAAAGGTGAATTTGAGTTCATTGATTTCTTTTTCCGGGATCTTGTCGGCATCTTCAAATACCATCGAAAATATTTCGCCGGCGGCAACGTCGTTGACCGCTTTGTGTACCGGCAATGACAACCCTTCCGGGGGCGTCAGGTGCAGGAACGGCAGTGATTTCCAGATAATATCGGGGTAACGGCCGACAACCAGTTTTTCATCTTCGCGCAATTTGCCGTCGATATACAGCTGCCAATCCGGGCGGGTCAGTATATCCATGGTGCTGCCGTCGGCAAACCAGATCTGCCCCTGCAGGACCAGACCGCCGACACCATCGTAATTTTTGCCGGTGTATTCGATGATATTTTCGCCATTTTTAAGCAGCGGAGCAATATCATATTTTTCGGTGCTGTACCAGTCGCCATCGGCGCCTACAAACTGACCGTTGACCTTGAGTTCGTAACCGTTGTCGGCCGAGAGCTGCACCTGGGCGGCTACCACCGGCTTGCTGATATTGAACTTTTTGACAAAAGTGGCTTTATGGATGGCGTTGCAATGTTTGACCCACAGCCAGTCAGCCACCCACTGATTGTAATTGGCACGCAGTTTTTTGTTCTGACTGACTCCGGCGCGGGCGGGCAGCGCGTCCGCCTTGAGTTGTCCGCGGTAAATTGCCGGCTGAATGAATTCCACTCTGCCGGGACCATTGATGCAAAGCCCGAAACGCTGTTTGACCGAACCGGCCGGCACTTTGAACGTGGTTACCTGCCGTTCGCCGGCCACCCGGCCCGCCGGCAGATGCTTCATTGCCAGCAAAGCGGGTTTGCCTTTGGCATCAAAGCTGTAAATTTCTATGCCGATAGCCGGTTTGCTGCAATTGCCGTTGATCAATACGTCGGCAGTGTATTCCCCGGGCGGCAGTTTAAGGTCGGTCCGGTAGTTGGCGTAGCCGGTTTGAGTGGTTACTTCGATACGCAATGCGGAGGCTTTTTCGTCGCACTCGAATTTGGCGGCGCACTCCACATTTCTGGCTTCGTACCAAACTTGCTTGGCCGTCGATACTGCCGGCAGCAGGTTTTCGGCGGCCATTGCAAACAATGCAGCGAGCGAAAACAGCGCTGTCAACAACATTTTTACGGTTGATTTCATGATTTTTCTCCTTGTTTTAAGAATTGATATATTTTATACTGTTTCGTTCAATCAGTTGCGGGGCAAAATCCAGCTGCATATTTTCCGGGCCAGGAGCCGGAGTCTGCAAGATAAACTATGCTGCGGCGCGGCCGATAGCTTCGGCATCTTCGCGGAAAGTCGTCAGCGGCGGATTGGTCAGCTGGGCAAAATCCAAATCGTCCACGCTGATAAGCGATATATCTTCCGGAACTTTCAGATTACGCTTCTGCAGTGCCGAAATCACCCCCAGCGAAATAACGTCGGTAAAAGCAAATACAGCTGTTACATCCGGCATGGCCTTGAGCAGTTTATCGGTTGCGGTTTCAGCTGCTGCACCCGGAGAATCCGGGAACGGCCGCAAATCCAGTTCCAGCTGAACGAACCTGACACTTTTATGTTCAGCAGCAAATTTTTTTGCACCCTGCAGCCGGTAGGCAAATATGCTGTCGGCGTGATAAGTTTCGCGCGTGATGATGCCGATATTGCGATGTCCGGCGCGGTAAAGCTGCTGCATGGCCAGATAACCGCACTGGATGTTGTTGCTGAATGTCGCCGGCAGCAGAGGATCGAATTGATTGTTGAGCTGGATGATCCGCGTTTGGTGTTGGCTGATGACTTTCTGCACATCAAATCGTCCGGGCAGGGATTCCAACACGACCAGAGCCTGATGCCGATGCGGATCGAATCCATCAATATTGCCCAGATAATCCAAATCCCAGTTGTGTTGTTCGAGTTCAGTCTTCAGCGTGGCGAGGGCGCGCATATAAAAAGGTATGCCCATGTGCTGCAGATAAGATAAATAGATCCCCGCCGTTCCGGCGCGTTTGGCGGTTGGCGGTTGTGATACATACACACCTTTGCCCTGATGCCCGGTTACCAGACCGGCCAGTTTCAGCTGATCCAGTACTTTTTTTATGGTGTTGTGGCTGACTTTGAACTCACTGATCAACTGGGCCTGACTGGGGAGCTTGCCGCTCAACTCGCCGGATCTTATCCGCGATTCAAGCGTTTGATATACACTTTTGTAAGGTACGATCTTTTGAGTCATCGCAAACTCCAGCTTCCTGAAAACAGTAAAAAAACAATTTGAAACAAACTTGGCCAGCCAAGTTATAATTATACAGCATAATAATCATTTGTCAAGGGTGGTAACAGTTCAAGAGGAGTGATTTTTTCAGATTTTTTCAGATATATACCGCAAATTCCGGCAAAAAACATTTTTAACGGGTGATTTTTGTTTGAGTAAATTTGGCAAAGCGGTATTTACCGGGTTATATTATCTGCAGATTTACCGCACACACGTTTTACAACAATATAAACAGATGAATACAGAAGGAAATTTGAAGATGAAAAACTGTTTGACAGTCCTGTTGCTGGCGCTGATTGCGCTGCCGTGGCTACCGGCGGCCGATCCGGAAATGATCCCGGTATTTCCGGAGAAAAAATCATTGCGTCTGGAACCCGGCGATAACGGTTCCAGCGGTACGATCACCTTTCCGGCAGTTACGCCCAAAGATAACTACGGCGTGGTGTTGCGTTTTGATGCGCGTATAGTTATCAAAACCTACGGCGGATGGACAAATTATCTGGCCGTGGATATCAACGGAAAACGTGTCAATAAGATCTCCGGCGAAGGTATGCCCCGGCTGTTGCTGCGCGGCAGTGTAATGAAAAGTGCCAAGCGGCCGGATACGGACTGGTGGAGCGGCAGCAAACTGCTGGTTTTTTACGCACCGGAAGCAGCCAAAGAGGTCGATCCGCGGGTGCTTTCGGCGCGCGATCAGAAGTTTTTCTACACGCTGGATGTCAGCGATATGCTCAATTACAACGTTATCGGCGCCGATGACCGTATCGAAGGCGGCGAACCCAACACAATAGTTTTGCGCGATCTGCTGCCCAAAAATCTGGTCAATGCCCCGATGGTGTTCAAGGATATCCAACTCTTTTATGTCAAAAAATCCGACATTATCAAAGCCAGCGGTATGAAGATTACCAAATTTGTGCCGGCCGCTCCGGCGGGGCGTTTGCAGTGCAACGGAGCTGATGTGTCTGTTATGCCCAACGGCGGTATAAGCGTTACGCGCAATGGCGAAACATTCTTTGTGGAATCAAATTTCAGTTACGCAGCCAAACCAACTTACAAGCTCAACAGCTTTAATGTTGCCCAAACGCCGGCCGGAGCCGGAGAGTGGCGCGTGAATGTCGAACAACTTTCTGACAAAATCGTTACGGTCAGGGGTGTTTACAAGGATTATACCATCGAGCGCACCCTTACTGCTCAAGATCACCGCATCGGGGTCAAAGATAAATATATCAACACTTCCGGTCGTGATCTTGGCATGGTGTGGAGTCATCTGGTCGGCCGCAACGGTATGCGCTTGCCCTCCAGCCGGCTGGCGGGGCAGACTCAAAGTATGGTGGTCAGATTTTTCGGTTCATCCAACTCCACGCTTTATGCTGCGGGCAATAATTGCGGCTTGGGGCTGCTGGCCGAAGATACGGTCAGCCGCGCCCAGCTGGAGCTGCGCAATGTCGGCAATCTGCAGAGCATGGCTTCCATCGGCATGGGGATCCCGGCCGGAAAAACGCACACGCTGGAATGGGCGATCTACCCGTTGAAAAAAGCGGATTATTACGAACTGGTCAATCAGGTTCGCCGGGATTGGAACGTAAACTATACGATCGAAGGGCCGTTTTACTTCAGCGGCAACACGGTCAAAACCGTCCGGATCAAACCGGTCGGACCGTGGCACAATTACGACAGCGGCAACGGTTTGAACAATGAGCAGTACGGCGCTATCATCAAAAAAGAGATGGCTGCCGGACGCAAGATCAATCCCGACACTTTGTTTGTCGGCAAGATCGAAACCAATCTGGTGCCTTTTGATACCCGCAAGGTCGCCTGGAGCAAGAATCTGAAGATCCGCACCGGCGAGCGCAACCAGCCCGGAGTCAAATACGGCTGGTTCATGGATAAAGCCACTACCAGACTGTTTGATGCTTATTCGCCTTACCGCGACAGCGTTATCCGCGATGCCAACGGCAACGCTATGTACGAAAATTACTACGGCAAAGCGCCTTATGTCAATTTGATGGTTCAACCCGAAATCGGCAATCACCGCTACAAGACTTTTATGGATCAGATCGATTTTATGATGAACGATCTGGGCATGAACGGTATTTACATCGACCAGTTCCAGCCCTATATCATCGGCGGTTTTTCCGAAAACCGCTGGGATGGCTACACTGTGGAACTGGCTGCCGACGGGTCGATCAAACGCAAGCGTTACAGCTACGCTCTGACCGGTGCGCCGGCGCGGGCCAACATCATCAAAACCGTTCGCGACCGCGGCGGGGTGGTGATCACCAACGGCCAGCCCATGAGCAAAGAAGAACAGAGTACCGGGGTGTTTGCGTTTCAGGAAATGGAAAACAATCCGGTCAATCCGCTGAACTTTCTGGAAGTCAAGCCGCCGGAATGTTCGTGGCAGACGATTTCGCATCTGGGCAGTCCCATTGCGCTGGGCATCCGTCCGCGGCGTTATGTCAAGGCCGGTGCCAAACCCGAACAGTTTGCGCAGATGCAGACCAAAGGCATCATTACCGCTTTGCGTAACGGGCTGGTTTACTACTATTACACCGTAGATGTTACCGAAAGCGGCCCGGCCAAAGGCAGTCAGGCTATCTGCGACAATATGTTCCCCTTTACGCCGGAAGAACTGCACGATGGCTGGGTGAAAGGCAAAGAACGCACCATTACTGCGATTTCCGGTGTGTTCCCGGTCAACGGCCAGAGCCGCCCCAAGGTGCTTTACTTTGACAAAAAAGGCTTTGAACAACCCAATGAGTTTGCTGTGAGCGGCGAGCCGGGCAACTGGCTGGTCGAAGTCAAACTCAACGATTGGAACGAAGTGGCGATCATGGTCGCACAGGATTGATTTCTGAATAAAAATTTCCGCACAAAAGAGTATTTTATGAGCAGTGCCGAGCTTCAAAACCGCAATTGCGGGCTGGATCTTTACCGGATCACGGCCATGGTGATGATAACGATTCTGCACCTGAATAATCAGCACTTCGGTTTGTTGGAAAAGAGTCAGAGCGAAGCGGTATTCAGAGCCGGATGGCTGATCGAGTATTTCTGCTTTGCGGGGGTAAACTGTTTTGCGATCATATCCGGGTACTTTCTGGGCGGCAAAAGTGATCGCTATGATCGCAAATGGTTTGCGCATCTGGCCGGATTTTATGGCAAGATCGTACTCTGGTACATCGTCTTGAGTCTGGTTTGCAAATTTATTCTGCATCTTGGATACGGTTTTTTCCGTAAAGAAAACTATCCTGAAATACTCTTTTCGCCGCTCAACGGCTGGTGGTATATCAGCGCATACATTGGTGTGTTGGCGCTGCTGCCGCTGGTCAATCGGGGCCTTAAAGGGCTGACCGGGCGGGAACTGGGGAAAATATCATTGCTGCTGACAGTTATTTTTTCGCTGTTGCCGCTGCATATATTGTACACGGATTCGCTGGGGGTAGCCAGCGGATATTCAACGATCTGGCTGTTGGTTTGCTTTATTCTGGGGACTGCCTTGCGGGAGAATCAGGCAGTTTTCAGCCGGATGAAATATATCCGCTGTATAGCATTGGCTGTATTTATAATTTGTTCGTTGCTGCCGGCTTATCTGCATTTGTATGCGTTGCAGGAAAATGTGGATGATTACGCTCGGTTCCTCAACTATAATTCGCCATTTTGTGTAATACAGGCAGTGGCGCTGTTTGTGTTTTTCAATCAGCTGAAAGTGCGTGTTGCGTGGCTGCAGAAGTTGATCGTGTGGGTGAGCGCCAACTCGCTGGGAATCTATCTGGTGCAGACTTTCCAGTGGATCTGGTATGATCTGGTCATAAGTAACCCCAAGCCGTTTTATCCGGCGGAAGAACTTGGCTGGCGGATGTTGTATATGCTGCTGTTGCTGATACTCAACGGCTTGCTTTGCAATATGCTGGTAGAAAAACTCTTTGCGCTGCTGCGTATCAAAGCACTGGCCGGATCGGTCTGCGACTGGACTGTCGAAGGAGTGCGGAGTTTACAGTCCGGGAAACGCAATTACACCGCACTCGTTAAACTGCTGTTGATCGTGCTGCTGGCCGTGATCGTGATGGTAATAACCTGGCAGTGGAAAAAACTTTGATCCGGTTGCGGTATTTTTTACCGGAAAAAAATACGCAACAGCGTATTAAAAAAGTGGCCGGAAAAATTTTTTATTGTATAGTTTATGCAATTTGAAAAAACGTTTTATAAAGTAACTTAAAAAATGAAGAAGATCATCGAATTAACTTGCCTCCGCCGTAATCAATACGAAATTATTCCCCGGATCGTGCCGCTCAAACAAGCCGACGGCAAAGAGTATCTGGGCATGTGTACCGGGTTCAGCAGTTGTTCCTCCAGCGGCAGCTATATTGATTTCCCCGGGCATATAGATATAACTGACAACGGAGTTAACGCCGGAACTGTCAATATATTGGATTATTACCGGCAGAAAGCCTGCCTGATCCGCCCGGAACTCAACAGCTCCGGCGGTATCACGGCCGAAGCTCTGCAAAAGGCGTGTCAGGGTATGCCAAGTGATGTGAAGATTCTGATCGTGGATGGCCTTAAACTGCAGGAAGATATCGACCCGCCCTCGGGCAGCAGCTATTTTGAGCTGGAAACTGCCGATGTGCTGGCCCGGATGAATTTAACTTGTCTGGTGGCCGATTCTTACGAAAAAAAGAATTACGAAGGGGTTTTTTATCAGCTGTTCCGGCGCGGTTTGCCCTGCGTTTGCGCTCCGACCAAACTCTGGCTGCTGCCGGAAAAAGAGATTTTTACCTTGAGCGTGATCTTTCTGCCGGTACCGGGGGCAATGCAGACGCCTTGCCGGTTGATCGCCGAGTTGGACTGATATATGATACGGAAAATAAAAGAGGGGGGGTGTTGCAAAACTCGCAGAGTTTTGCAACACCCCCGTTTTTAACATTTTTACCGTGTGTCAGCTGCGGGCTATGGTGTATTTTACTTCAGCTTGGGTGGCAAAGCTGATCACAGACCCGTCGGCGGTAAAACTGCTGCCGTCGCTGCCGGTGATCTGCAGAGTCTGACCGTAAGGATTGGCAAAAGTGCACTCTTTTCCGGCTTCGGAATAAATTTTCAGAGCTTGGATCACGCCGGCTTCAAGCCGGCCGGAAATCAAAAAAGCTCCCGGTGCGCGCAACGAAGTAAATTCGGCATTGCCCAGCGCGGCGGCGGCAGGGAAGAATTTCAGGATGCCGCAACTCTCGTGCAGCAACAGCTCGTGGAGCGCTTCCTGCGCTTCAAAGTTGGTTTCCAGCGTAAACGGGCGGTATTTGTAGGCGCTGGCCCCCAAATCCTTGTAGTCGCCGTTCAAATGGAATCCGTTGATGGAACAGAAACACTCAAAGAACGTTTTCATGGTACGCACCGCTTTGGCACCGTTGCCCATCCGGTTTTCCATCATCGCCTGCCACGGGTAAGAGAAGCCCACCCACTGACCGGGGCCGAAAAAGTCCAGCTGGCTCAAGGTGTTGCTTACCAGCTGGCGGCTGGCAGCATTGCGCTCTATATCAATAAGATCGTAGGGGTAGAAACCCATCAACTGCACCAGATGTCGGTGCGAGTTGGGCGAACTGGTGTTGCATTGGATGCCCAGAACCGTTTTTTTGTAGAGGTAATAACTGTATTCGGCAGTCATTTTATCCGGCTCGATGCAGTGCTGAAGCTGCTGGCGGTAAAAATCGGCATCCTCCGGCAAATTCAGCGCTCCGGCCATTTGCTCCAGCGCTTGCAGCAAAGCATACATGTTGCAATTGACGTAGGAAGTCATTTCGTCAAAAAATGCCGCCATTTCGCTGTCGTTGATCTCCGGTGAAGCGTGCCAGTCGAACTTGAATTTGCCGTTGGAGTCCAAATGCGCCAGCTCCAGTGCGCCGGAGATCACGCTTTGAGCATAAGGATAGGCTTCGCAACGTAAAAAATCTTCATCCATCGTGTAGCGCCAGTGGCGGTAAAACATCCACGCCACCCACAAACCGTTGTCCGGGTGATAAGTGTAGTGTACCGCTGCGGGCATGAACGAACCGGCTTGAGTCATTGCGCCGGGGATCACCGCGCCGCCGTTTTTAAGACCGTAAAATTTCCTGCCCAGCTCCTGATGGCGCGGCAGCAGTTTGAACATGAAGTCCAGAAATTCCCGCCCGCCGGCCAGATCGTTGGCCGCCAGATAACTCAAATAAGTGAATTGCGTGTTGAGGTTGTTGTGGTAGTCGCCGCGCCACGGCGGCAAGGTGCCGTTGTCGATCGTCCAGATGCCCTGCAGGGCCATCGGGGGGCGGTTTTTACGGGCGTTGCTGCCGAAAAAGTAGCGGGCCTGCTGATAAGCTGTATTCAACTGTTCATCGGCAAATTTAACCGAACTGTGTGCATAAAACTTCTGCCACCATGCCCGGTGCGGCAGTTGAGCCTGATCGTAAGATGTCTGCAGCGCAGCGGTCAAATCTTTTTTGCTCTGAATAAGTGCATCATCTATATTGCCGGCCTTGCTGATGACGATTGCGCCTTCAAAGGTATTTCCGGCAGATTTCTGCCAGGCGCCGGCAATGGCATACCCGAGTGAACGGTCGGAATTTTCGATGGCGGTGATCTGACCGTTATCGAGCGTCTGCCGGATTGGTTCAGGGTAGTGCAGATTGCGTACATTTATATCGTCGGAACTTTCAAACGCCGGCATCATAATGCGCATCGACTCCGGCGATCCGTTGGTCAGTTTCCAGCGGAGCAATGCGGATTCTTCCGCCGGCACAAAAAGCTCCAGCTGCCAGCTGTTCTGGTGCGTTATTGTGGCCGTAGCAGTGGTAATATCCAATTTAAAAACGGTATCTTTT
The DNA here is from genome assembly GCA_015061695.1 of Lentisphaerota bacterium. GTDB lineage: Bacteria > Verrucomicrobiota > Lentisphaeria > Victivallales > Victivallaceae > SIG78. The sequence goes on along the minus strand of SUWA01000037.1, from coordinate 6,896 downwards.
TCCGGCAGCGGCAGCGTTACACGGCCGCCGGGCAGCCGCGTGGGATAGGGTTCGTCAGAGTTTTTGGAAAAGAGTTTCCGCAGGGTCGGCAAATCAGCGGCTTGGATCAGCTTACACATACCCTGCCAGTTGTAGCGGTCATCCTGTTCGGCCGATGGGCGGCGCTCATCCCACAAATCGCCGCGATCGAGCGAAAGCAGCAAATTATTGTTCTGCATCCAGACCAGTACGCCCATGATGCCGTTGCCCAGCGGGAGTGCTTCATCGCAGCGCATCCGGGGCAGGGCGGGGTCGGTAATGACCGGATAATGGTGATTGTCAAAGTCGCCGTAGACTGCCTGCATAGTTGTTTTGCTCATAAAAAACCTTTGTTGTTGCAGTTATAAAATTTATCTTTATCAACTCGATATAAACGGAAAAAACGATCCGGCAAAGCATTTTTACCGGAAAATCTGTCAGACCGGATCCGGCTTGGAACGGAATGTTTTGCGGTAATGCGACGGCAGGATCTGATAGAACTTTTTGAATTGGCGCGAAAAGTAGTTTACGTCGTTGAATCCGCACCCGAAGGCGATCACATCCAGAGTATCTTGCGAGTGTTCCAGCTTGGCACAGGCCTGTTCCAGCCGCAGTTTCAGGAGATAGTCCACCGGCGAAGTTCCGATCAGCCGGGTGAATTTCTGCCGGAAACTGGATACGCTCATACTGCAGAAGCGGGCCATTTTTTCCAGGTTCCAGTCGGCATGGTAGTTTTTCTGCAGTTCGCTCAACAGACAGCTGATCTGTTCGAGGCTGTTGAATGTGTTATTGCTGCTGACATATTGGGCGTGATTGGCTATCAGATACATCACTTTGGCAAAGTTGCTGATCAGCAAAGTCTGCCCGCCGGGCGGCAGATCGGTATTGAGCTTATCCAGTTCATCCAGCAGCCGGGTTACTTCCGGAAAAATATCCGCATCAATACGCAGATTGTTCGAGTCGGCGCGGACGACGCTGGAGGTGGAAAGGTTGAAAAGCAGCTGAAAACCGGGCAGCAGGTGCAGATCCGGCAGCACTTGCGAAACAAACCGCTGCGAAAACAACAGATTGTATATTATCATGTTGTCATATTCTGTGTAACAATGCACCTGCTGCGGCTTGATCAGAAAGACATTCCCCGGCTGGATGAACCACTCGCTGGTGCCGGTACGGTGGCGCCCACGGCCGGAAGCAACCACGACCAGTTCGTAAAAATCTTTGTGGATGTGTTCGCCGGGGGTATTTATTTCGTTGCTGTGCAATACCTTGCGGCAGGCGATCTTGAAATAGCTCCACGGCGCGTGATTACGGAATAAAATAGTATCCTGATGAGGCATGATCGTTCCGGATTTGGGTTATAAAATTTGCTTTTCACCCGGATAATATAACAGTGCTGCCGGAAAATGTCAAATAGTTATGATTTTTTGTCAGATAATTCTTGTACCCGGACTGAATAAACAGTATAATTTGTACCGCAGCGGATTTTTTTTGTCCATGCCGGAGCTTCTACCAAAAGCTCGATGAGGGTGAAATGTTTTTTCATGGAAACCTCCTTGAATTTGTTTTTGAGCTTACGCCCGTTAAAAAATTGGTTGATTTCTGTTGTTTTTTCCTTGATGGAGCTTTTGGTGGTAATTGCCATCATCGCCATTCTGGCGGCTATGCTGCTGCCGGCCTTATCGGCTGCCCGCGAACGCGCCCGGATCGCCAACTGTATCAGTCAGCTCAAACAAATCGGTCTGGCTACCAATATGTATGGTATGGCCAACAAAGATTACTGCCCCATCGCTCCCGGAGTTCAGTGCAGTAATAACTATGAACGCAATCTGAATGCGATCAATGTTTATTACCGTACTCCGACCATGCTGATTTTCGGCGGTTACTTCAGCAATACTGCTCCGACGGATGTCGATCAGCTGGCCGACCAGGTCGATACCTACTTCCGCTGCCCCAGCGATACCGCCAACTGTAACTACAATACCGCCACCAACTACTACGGCATAAGTTACCCTTACTGGTTCGTGGATGATGCCTGGTGCAAGGAGAAGTTTGGGAAGGATAACCGCGGCCGCAATATTTTCGGCCGCAGCAATCCCGGCAGTGTTATCTTTGCCGACTGTACCGGTAATGGTGGTGTCTCTCCTGCACGTCAGCGCAACCACGCCGGCAGTTTCAACCGTCTGTTCCTGGGCGGCCATGCGTATTCGGAACCTATTACCGAAGGTAACGGTAACTGGTATTCCAGAGAATGGTTGTATATCCCCAGAGATTACGACGAAAACAAGGATTGATCCGATCATTTGTTGTTGAGGTAAAATCATGCGCGCAATCCTTTATGCATTGACTGGATTGCTGGCGTTAACAGTGTGCGGAGTTGTCGCATCAGATAACTCCGACGCTATTTCTCTGCGCCGGCAATACCGCAAAACTATCGCTGACACCCCGGAAAAAGCCGTTGAATTTATTGATCACACCGATCCGGAGATCCGCCGCAGTGCCATCTGGCAATGCTATCTGCTCAAACAGGAAAACAGTGTGCAAGAGCTGGAAAAAGCCAGCCGTGACCATGATTTTATGGTTCGCAAAACTGCTATCGAAGCGCTGGTGGCTTTGCATCTCAAAAAAGTCGCTGCGGCCACTGCGGTACTGGAAAAAATCGCCACAGCGGAAAAAGATTCCAATTTGCGTCAGCTGGCCAGTTCCGCAACTTGGCCGTTTCAGCGCGAGATCAAGCTGCTGCGCAACGACCCCTCGTGGGACTACAGTATTGCTACGATCAAAAGCGTCCAGCTGCCGACCGGCGGTTGGAAGTTTATACTGGATAAAGAGATCAACGGCCACAAAAAAGGTTACTATAAAGCCGATTACAATGCTGCCAACTGGAAAAACATCAAGATGGGCTGGTGGGAAAATCTCGGCTACAAAAATTATGACGGCTTTGCCTGGTACCGGATCGAGTTCAAGGCGCCTGAAAAACTCAACTGCAACGCTGTGGAACTGCACTTCGGGGCAGTGGACGAAGCCGCGTGGGTTTGGCTGAACGGTATTTACCTCGGCAGTCACGATATCGGTCTTGCCGGTTGGAACACCCCCTTTGATGTGGATTGCACCAAAGAACTGAAATGGAATCAGAAAAATGTGCTGGTTGTGCGCGTGCATGATGCCGCCGATGCCGGCGGTATCTGGAAACCCATAACGCTGAACATTCTTAAATAAACGCGGAAAGTCGATACCATGAAGAAATTTATTTTGCTTTTACTGGCAGCTTGTCTGCACTCTTTCTGCGGCGCGTCGGAAAAGGTCGTGCTGGATTTTTCAGCCGCTCAACCCCATGAAAAATATCAGTTGGTCATGCGCGGCGATACCAAAATCGCCAATGGCGCTTTGCAGGTAACTGACGCCTCCGGCAAGGTCGGCGGCGCGGTACTTAAAGAGATCTATCCCGCGCTTACGCCCGACAAAGCGTTCCGCTTGAGTATTGAGTTCAGCTTTGACCGCAATTTCAAGCACAAGATGCCTGCCATGCTTTGGGACAGCAAGTATGTCAATATGCCCAATAATACGCCGGCACACAAGAACTTTCACCGCGGTTTCCAGCTGTATCTGGCTCCGGCGGGCAGCGGCAATTACCGTATTCAGGCGGCCTTCGGCTTTGGCGCGGCCAGTCAGGTGGTGCAAGCCAATATGATCAACGTTGTGCCGGGCACCAGGCATACACTCACCATGGAGTTCAACGCTTCCGACCGGGTTGTTTTTACCTTTGACGGCAATCCGGCTGGTACTTGTATACTTAATTCCGGATTTATCGCATCGCCCTACCGGAATCCGGTACTCGGCGACCGGCAGGGATCGAGTTTCTGGCCGCTGGGCGGACGCATTCATAAATTGACTTTTGAAAAACTCTCCTGGAAACCGCTGCAGATCAGCAAAAGCCCGGTTGACCGGCGAGTTTTTGTCTGGAACGAAAAAGATGCGGTTTTCAAACTCAATATCCGCAACTTTTCCGGTACAGAAGGCAATAATTACACCGTTTCGGTCAAAAGCATAATGGGCGATCAGTCGATTGCGGTTGCGCAAGTTCCGTCCGGGCAAGGTACTATTGTGGATTTGCCGGTCAATACGCTGCTGCTGCCGGGCGAATATCCTTTGGCAATAACGCTGCTTGATGACAGCGGCAAAGAGTTGGCCGCCTGTAAGGAACAATTGGTCATTGTACCGGCTCCCGGTGATTTTATGCCGGTAATGCTGTGGGGCGGTTTGCCGCTGCAAACCGCTGCCCGGATCGGGTTCACGCATCAGGGTATGTCGCTGGTGCCGCACAGCGGTGGATTGGGCCCCAGCGGATATGCCGCTTACATTGATTTACTTGACGAGTATCTCAAAAATGGAGTTTATACCTATAACCCGATCACTCTTGACCGACGTTTTACCTCGCAGAAACGCTTTCTGCGCGCCGGATTCAACAACAGCGCGATTGTTCCCGCCAGTGTTGACCCCTCGCGCGAAGAATTGCAGAAAGAGTTGTTAGCGGTTATTGCTGACTCGGCGCAGAATCTCGGTTCGCATCCCGGCTGGACGATGGCGCTTTCGATCAGCGAAGAACGCGACCGCACCAATGTGGACTTTTCGGGCCGCATGAATGAGGCTTTCCGGGAATTTTCCGGTTACGATATGCCCGCAATTGTGCGCGGAAAATATCCGACGCCCCGCCGTGCCAATCTGGTCGCGCCGGAGCGGATCATGGACGATGATGATCCGGAACTGGTCTTCTACCGCTGGTTCTGGACTCGCGGCGATGGCTGGAACGATCTGCACAGCAAGGTTACAGCCGAACTGCACAAGTATATCAAGCACGATTTTATGACTTTTCACGATCCGGCGGTACGCGTGCCGCTGATTTGGGGTTCGGGCGGCAAGTGCGACGCGATTGCGCACTGGACCTACACCAATCCCGACCCGATCAAGATCGCCCAGGCCACTGACGAACTGCTGGCAATGGCCGATGGTCAGCCGGGGCAGAAAGTTTTGAGCATGACCCAGATCATCTGGTACCGCAGTGCCTGTGCGCCGGCCCACAGAAAGGTGAAAAATCCTCCGGAGTGGCTGAAGCGCGAACCCCAAGCTGTGTATATGACCATTCCGCCGGATGCTTTGCGGATCGCTTTGTGGAGCAAAATCTCCCGCAGGATCGAAGGTATCCAGTATCACGGTGCCAGCTCGCTGACCGGCGAAGATACCGTTCACCGCTACCGCTACACCAACAGCGAGTCGCAGTACGCCTTGCAGGATTTGGTGCATACCGTGATCCGGCCGCTGGGCCCGGTGCTGAAAAAAGCGGAAGAAAAACCGCTGGAAGTTGCTATTCTGGAAACTTTCCCGGCCACGCTTTATGCTCCGCAGCACTTTGCCGTGGGGTGGAGCCGCAACTGGGCGGGCGATCTGCATCTGGCGCTGCAGTGGGCGCATTTACCGGTGGGGATCATTTTTGACGATCATTTGCTGAACAACCAAAAGCTCGACAATTTGAAAGTGCTGTTTATCCCCGGCGCCGAATTGATGACCCGGCCGGTGGTCGACAAGGTCAAAGAGTTGCAGAATAATGGTGTGATCATCGTCGGTGATGAGTTTACGCCGCCGGAAATTTCTGTGGATCTGCGCCTCAAATCCATCCGGCGCAATAATTATGACCCGCAGCAGTCCAAGCGCGAGTTTCAGCAGTTGGGGCTTGATATTGTCCGGGCTTTGGAAAAGCACTACCGGTCGCCTTACGCTGCAGACAATCAGGATATTGTCATGCACAGCCGCAGTGCCGGTGCGGGTGAATATTTGTTTGTGATCAACGACAAACGCACCTTCGGCGACTACATCGGCCAGTGGAAGATGGTAATGGAAAAGGGTTTGCCCAACTCCGGCGTGATCCGCGTAAAAAGCAGCGCTCAAGCCGCTTACGATGCAGTAAAACATCAGGAAATTGCCATTCAAAACAATAACGGCACGGTGGAACTGGTCAGCGATTTGCCGCCGGGCGGCGGGCAGATGATAATTTTGCTGCCCGAAAAAATCCAAGATATCCAACTCCATGTTCCGGAAAACACCGTTGCCCGGGGCGGTGCGTTCCGGATCAAAACTGCGGTGGTCGGTGCCGATGGTCAGGTGATCGCTGCCCTGCTGCCGTTGGAAGTAACTTTTACCGATGCCCAGGGCCGGAAATTGCCCGGCAGCGGATATTATGCCGCATTGGATGGTACCCTTGAAATCGAAGAATTTGCCGCAGTCAATATGGCCGCGGGTCAAGTCAATGTAAAGGTGCGCTGTCTGGCCTCGGGCAAGAGTGCAGACGCCGCTTTTACCGTTGAATAAACTGTTACCCGGCGATACAGTACACTTATGGATGGTATTGTATCGCCCGGTTTTTATATGGCAAATGTTCGGATCGCAAATAAAAATCTGAAATTTTTGCCTTAATAACTTTGCATGAATGAGTTTTGAGAATAATATTATACGCTGCATGATAATACAGTGATTTTTGCAGAAAGAATGATTTAATGGCAGATATGGATTTTAAGCAGCTCGGCAGCTCCGCAGAATACCGTTCGGCACCGTTCTGGGCCTGGAACGGTAAAATGGATCCCGCAGAAGTGCGGCGGCAGATCAATGTTATGCACAGCATGAACATGGGTGGATTTTTCATGCACTCACGCGCGGGGCTGGCTACGGAATATATGTCTGAAGAATGGTTCAAGGCGATCAGAGCCGGGATCGATGAGGCCGGAAAACTGGGCATGGAAGCCAGTTTGTACGATGAGGACCGCTGGCCCTCCGGTGCCGGCGGAGGCATGGTTACAGCTGATCGACGATACCGCATCCGCTGTAACCAT
>SUWA01000036.1 GCA_015061695.1 Lentisphaerota bacterium | reverse complement strand
CCGGAGCTGTCCAGTACCGGACGGGTGCGGTCAGCATTTTTAGCCGCCAGGAAACAACCGCGTATGATGTCGTCCAGCGACAGAAACACATCCGGCTGCGGCCAATGGTCAAAACCCGACTCGTTGATGGCGCACCAGCCGATGATCGAGGGGTGCGAGTAATCGCGTTCAAGAGCTTCCAGCCACTGCGTTATCAGCGTGGCGCCCGGCTGGCACAGGAAGGGATCGGCAAAGGTCAGGAAAGAGCGTTCAAAACCCCAGTCGCCGAATTCACCCCACACCAGATAACCCATGCGGTCGGCGTGATAAAGAAAGCGTTCTTCAAAAACTTTTTCGTGCAGACGCGCTCCGTTGAACCCCGCTGCCATGGAAAGTTTGATGTCGTTGATCAGCGCTTCGTCGCTCGGTGCAGTCAGGATGCCGTCCGGGTAGTAGCCCTGATCGAGTACCAGCCGCTGAAAGACCGGTTTGCCGTTGAGCAGAAATTTGTTGCCGTCGATCGTGACCGAACGCATCCCGCCATAGCAGGAGGCACTTTCCAGCACACTCTTGTCGGCTGCACGCAATTCAAGTTCAATATCATACAGATAGGGGTCTTCGATGCTCCATTCGCGGTAATATTCCGGTGCGATCAGCAGATCCATTTCCGGAGTGAAATCGGCATCGGCAGCGGCCGTGGCTTCGGCAATGACCTTGTTTTCGTACTTCAAGGCCGCATAGACCGTCAAGCCGCTGCGGTTGGCCGAGAGCGGCACTTCCACGCGGAAACGTTTGCTGCTGCGCAGCGGAGTGATCCGGGGGCGCTTCATATAAACTTCCGGCACGGCTTCCAGCCACACGGTCTGCCAGATACCGGTGGTACGCGTGTAGCGGCAGCCGTAAGTCTGATAAATGTCGGACTGTTTGCCGAACGGCTTGCGGAACTTGCCGTCGCGGGCGCGCACCACCAGCGTAAAATTCTTTTTGTCAGTTATCATGCCCAGATCGACCGTAAACGGAGTAAAACCGCCGCGATGACGGTAGACTTCTTCGCCGTCGATCCAGATGGTCGTATCGTAATCCACGCCCTGAAAATGGAGCAGCACACGTTTGTTTTGCCAGTCAGATGGGATCTCGAGAGCTTTCCGGTACCAGACTGCATCCATAAAATCGGTGAATCCTATGCCCGACAGCGTTGATTCGGGGCAGAACGGCACGGTGATGACCCGATCAAGTTCCTGATTCACCAGACCGCGGTTTTCGCCGCTGTCGCCCTGGTCAATGCTGAATTGCCACTGGCCGTTGAGGTTGAGCCAATCTTTTTTGACAAAAGACGGGCGGGGGTATTCGCTGCGCGGAATATTGCTGCTCATAAAAAAACTCCTTGATAAAGTGTATTTGAAATTTGCAAAAAAAACAGTACATATTAAATTATATCATCATTTTATTACTTTAACAATGCAGTTTTACATCATTTTAATAAGGTTTTAGCTCATGAAACTGGAAACTACTGCAATTTTGAGTGATCCGGAGGTTCCATCCGGAATAACCTTGCACATGGCCGGGATCACTCACCCCAATCCCCGTTACCGCATGAAACGCTGGAACCGTACTGCATATTATATCTTTGAATACGTTTTAAGCGGCAGCGGCGTACTGGAAACTGAAGATACTGCCTACTACCCGCAAGGCGGTGATGCGTATGTAGTTGCACAAGGTATGCCCTGCGAATATTATTCAGCCCGGCACGACCCGTGGGAAAAGATCTGGATCAATGTCAATGGGGAATTGATAGATACACTTTGTATGCATTACCAGATCAATGGCGTGATGTATTTTCCGCAATGCAATCTGGAAAAGGAGTTCCGCCGCGCGATCAATGCGGTTTTTGCCGGCGGCCCGGAGGCTTATCTGGAATTGACTCTGGCCATGCACGCGATCATTGCCAAATTGTATGATTGCAACATGCGCCGGAAGCTGGCCAATGTCTGCAGCGATGAAGCGCGACTGCTGAAAGAATATCTTGATGGCAACTGGGCAAGAAAGTTTTCCCAGAAAAAACTCTGTTCGCTGATCCATAAATCACCGGCCCAGATGCAGCGGATCTTCAAAAAAGATTTCGGTATTTCGCCCGGTCAGTATGTGCAGCAGAAACGTTTGAAAATGGCTATTCAATATTTGGAAAATACCAATTTTACGCTCCGGCGCATTGCCGAACACCTGGGGTTTTCCAACGAATACTACTTTGCCAACTGGTTCAAAGAACAGACCGGCGCGGCCCCCAAAAGCTATTTGAATCAGCCGGATAAGCGCATTTAAGATTTTCAGCTCAACGTTTGAGCGTCCATATCCAGATAAAGATCAACGGAGCTTTTCCAGATTTCGTGCAGCACCAGGTGGCGCAGCGCCTTGCGTACACTGGTGATTTTTTCGCCCCTGAAAGTTGCCACATAGCGGTATTTGCCTTTGATCCTTGCCAGCGGCGCGGGGGCCGGATCGACTGCAATGACGCTTTCATGGCAATATTGTTTGGCGCGATCAAATACAGTTTGGATCACTTCCTGAACCTCGCTTTCATTTTCCCCCCGGGCGTAAAGCGCGATCAAATGTCCGAACGGCGGGTAATTCAGGATCTGCCGTACCGCGGAGTCATATTCATAAAAGGCCGGAAAATCCTGTGCTACAGCGTAGCGGATAACGTCATTGTAAGGGCTGAAAGTCTGGATTATCACCTGGCCGTGTTTGTCGCCGCGCCCGGCCCGGCCCGCCACCTGGGTAAGCAGCTGAAATGTCCGTTCCGAAGATCGCACATCGGGTATGTTCAGTCCGGAATCCGCATTGATGACTCCGACCAATGTAACGTTGGGAAAGTCCAGTCCTTTGGCGATCATCTGCGTGCCGATGAGTATATCCAGCTCGCCGCGCCGGAATTTTTCCAGTGTGATCTCGTGGGAATCCGCGCCGCGCATGGTGTCGGAGTCCATCCGGGCGATCCGGGCAGATCCGAAAACCCGTTTGGCGCTTTCTTCGATCCGTTCCGTACCCACACCGCGGGTTTTCAGTACATCGGCGTTGCAAAGCGGACAACGTGCCGGCGCCGGAGCCAGTCGTCCGCACAGGCCGCAGGTAAGCATCTGGCGCGATTTGTGATAAATATACGGTTTGGAGCAATCCGGACACTCGGCTACAAAGGTACAGTCAGCTTCCGGACAGGCCAGTTCGCGGGCAAATCCACGCCGGTTCAAAAATAAAATCACCTGCTCGTGGAGGTTCAGCCGCTCCCGCACGGCCGTGATCAGTTCGGGGGTGAACAGCGTGCTGGTTTTTTCGCCGTTGCTGATGGCATTGGCTTTGGCCAGCGCCAGATCTACGACTTTTACTTCGGGCAGGGGAGAGTCTTCGGCCCGGTGTTCGAGCGTCCAGAGTTTGTATTTGCCGTTCAAAGCATTGTAATAGCTTTCCAGCGACGGCGTGGCGCTGCCCAGCAATACTGCCGCATTTTCAATGCGGCCGCGCATGACTGCCACATCCCGCGCCGAATAGCGTGGCGCTTCGGCCTGTTTGTACGAATTTTCGTGTTCTTCGTCGACCACGATCAGGCCCAGATCGTGCATCGGCGCAAAAAGCGCTGACCGGGCGCCGATAGCGATCCGCGCCGTGCCGCTGTAAATTTTCTGCCACTCTTCGCGCCGCTCGGCATCGCTCAAACGGCTGTGTAGTACCGCCAGCAGATCGCCGAAACGCGCCCGGAAACGCCGGACTGTTTGCGGCGTAAGCGAGATTTCCGGTACCAGTACGATCGCACTTTTGCCCAGTTCCAGCGCATGAGCTATGCTTTGCAGATAAACTTCGGTTTTGCCCGACCCGGTTACGCCGAAGAGCAACCCGGTACGCACTTCGGAATCTGCTGCATCAAGCATGGCGCAAATGCCTTGCAATGCGGCGGCCTGTTCAGGCGTAGGTTTACGCGGTTTGTCCGGCGCAACTGTAACTTTGTGGCGCTGCCGGCGCAATTTGGCCGGATCTATGCTGCTTACTTTTATTAACTGCAGATCCAGCAGCGCTTTGACCACCGAAGAACCGGCTCCGCAATAGAGTTCGATCTCGTCAGCGGTCAGATCGTCCTGCTGATTGAGCAATTGCAGTACGGCAATGCGTTTGGCGGCAGATTTTTTTCCATCGTTCTGCCGGATAAAATCATCGGCCAGACTCTGTTCGCCCAATGTGTAGCGGCGTTTACCGTTGTTACTGCGGCTGCGCCGTACCGCTCCGGGCAGCAGTGCTTTGACTGCCTGTTCGTAACTGCAGCAGTAATAATCGGCCATCCAGCTGCCCAGCTGCAAGAGTTTTTCCGGCAGCTGCGGCGAATTGCTTTTTACCGAAATGATAGCTTTGAGGGTAAAGTTGCCGGTGTAAGAATCCACTTGCTGAACGCTCAAAACACACCCTTCGCGGCTGGACTTGCCGAAGGGTATGATCACGCGGACACCCGGATGAACTGAATCTTTCAGCGCATCCGGGATCAGATAATCGAACTTCCGGTCGAGGGAGAGTTCAACGATGACTTGAGCTATCAGCACCGTGCATCAGCAATCTTCCACTGCCGGCGGCGTGCGGAATTTGAAGCCGTAACGCTCGTTGTAGTCGCGGATTTCTTTTTCGATAGCGGTCGCCAGTGCCAAAGCACGCAAACCGGCTTCGCCGGGGACTTTGGCCTGCACCACCTGACCGGAGGCTTGAGTGGCTTTGACTGCGGCAATAAAATCTTCCAGCTCGGCGGCCAGAGCATTCTTTTCGTTGAGCGCAATATCCTTGCGGGCCAGCCCGATGCGGTTGCGTTTAAGCACCACGCCGGAGTGTTTGCCGTAGTCCATGGAGAGGTAGCAATCATCCTGAAACACGCGGAATCTGCGCATGGGCTCCTGGCTGACGCGGCTGGCGGTCATATTGGCGACCGAACCGTTTTTGAATTTGATACGCACGCTGACAATATCTTCGGTATCGCCCATGACCGGAATACCGACGGCGTCAAAGTGTTCGACTTCGCTGTCCACCATGGTCAGAACCAGGTCGATATCGTGGATCATCAGATCCAGCGCCACACTCACTTCGGTACCGCGGCGGTAGCTGCCGGGGCGCGGCGGCGGATAGTTGGCCAGCCGGTGCGCTTCGATAAACCGGGTGTTGGCTTTGTATTTTTCCAGAAAATCCATCGCCGGGTTGAAGCGTTCCACATGGCCGACGGCCAGTACCACATTATTTTCGCGGGCGGCTTTGACCATGGCTTCGGCTTCTTCGACCGTAGCGGCGATCGGTTTTTCGACCAGCACATGTTTTTTCATTTCCAGCAGCGGAATGGTCATGGCGTGGTGAAACGTGGCCGGCACGGCCACAGAAAGGGCGTCGCAATCGGCAGCCAGTTTCTGCCAGGTGTCATAGACTTTGAGGCCGAATTCTTCGCCGACGGCACGGGCAGTGGCGGCGGTGGTATCAAAAATACCCACCACTTCGGCATTTTCGCTTAAATTGTACAGACGGGCATGATGTCGGCCCAAAGCTCCGACGCCGATGACGCCGACTTTGAGTTTGCTGTTTGCGGTTGGATTTTCCATAATATTCACTCTTTCCTGGCAAAAAATTGTTTGTTTCTATAATAATATAGCCACTATTTGCCAAAACTCAAGGATTTTTCTTGCAAGATCGCGATTTCCGGGTTATATTTACTCAAATAATAATGATTTTTTGTGCAAACAAGGAAAGGTATCCTGATCATGTCCGGCAATTTTGTTTATAACCGCGTGCTGCTCAAACTCAGCGGCGAAACTCTCAAAGGTAAATTTGATCACGGTTACGATGCCGATGCTGTGCGCAGCGCAGTGCAGCGCATCAAACCGCTGGTCGATCAAGGTTTGGAAATCGCCATCGTGGTCGGTGCCGGCAATATCTGGCGCGGCGTGATGGGCGCCAACACCGGCATGGACCCGGTTACCTGCGACTATATGGGGATGCTCGGAACGATGATGAATGCACTCTGTCTGAAAGAGTTCTGCAATAACAACGGTCTGGAGGCCGAGGTGTACGGCTCGACCGCTTTCGGTACGGCGATCCCGGCGTTTGACCGCAGCAAAGCCATGCGCGATCTGGCGGCCGGCAAGGTGGTGATTTTTGCCGGCGGCACCGGCAGTCCGTTCTTTACGACCGATACCACCGCGGCGCTGCGCGCGCTGGAAACCCAGTGCGATGCCGTGCTTAAAGCTACCAAAGTCGATGGTATTTATACTGCTGACCCGTTCAAAGACCCCAACGCGGTGCGCTTTAAGGTTTTGACTTACGAAGAAGCCTTGAGCCGTCAGCTCAAAGTCATGGATGCGGCGGCATTTTCGCTCTGCCGTGAACATGATCTGCCGATCGTGGTTTTCAATTTCTTTGAAGCCGGCAGTCTGGAACGCGTGGTAATGGGCGATACTTCGGCCGGAACGGTGGTACGATAATGGCCATACATCCGACAGCCGCAGTCGATCCCGCTGCCGTGATCGGGCAGAATGTGGAAATCGGCCCTTACGCCGTGGTGGAAAAAAACTGCGTGATCGGCGATAATTGCTGGATCGACGCTCACGCCAAAGTGTGCGAATACACCACCGTGGGCGCGGGATCGCGCATTTATTACGGCGCGCTGGTGGGGACTGAACCGCAGGATCACCGTTTCAAACCGGGCATTGTCAGCTACACTCTGATCGGCAAAAATGCTGTTATCCGCGAATACGTTACCATCCACCGGTCGCCGTTTGAAGGCAAAACCACGGTTATCGGCGATGGTACTTTGCTGATGGCGTTTGTGCATATCGGGCATGATGCGCAAATCGGCAATTATGTAACGATTGCCAACCAGACGGCAGTATCCGGCCATGTGATTATCGAAGATGGGGCGGTATTGAGCGGTTATGTGCTGATCCACCAGTTCTGCCGCATCGGCAAACTGGCAATGATCGGCGGACGCACGATTTTAACGCAGGATGTGCCGCCTTATTGTATGCTGGCCGAAAACTGCCGGGTTTGCGGTCCGAACGTGGTTGGTATGCGCCGGGCCGGATTGGATTCCGATGCCCGGCTGGCGATCCGCAAAGCGATCAAGAGTTACTTTTTCAAAGATCTCAACGGCAGTAATGCACTGGCGGAGATCGAAAAAGATACGCTTACGCCGGAAGTGGAACACTTTGTAGAGTTTATCCGATCTTCCGAACGCGGCATCATGGCCGGCGAAAGCGAACTGGCCGGATTCCTGTTTGACGAAGAATTATAAAAACACAATATCAACATTTAACCTTAAAATCAAGGAAATACCAAATGAGTGAATTTGCAAGCGATATGGACAAATTTGCCTATGCCGTCGGCATGAATATGGGCGAATATGTTGAACAGATGGCCGTCAAGATGGATGGCAAAATGGTTGCGGCCGGTTTGGCGGATTATCTGGCCGGAGCCAGCAAACTTGACCCGGCTGAATATCAGGATGCCATGAAAAAACTGCAGGAACTTATGCGCGCTGCCGGCGAAAAAGAGTTGGCTGCGGTCAGCGAAGCCAACCGTGCCGCCGAAGCCAAGTTCATGGCCGAAAACGCCAAAGCTGAAGGCGTTAAAGTTACCGAAAGCGGTCTGCAGTATAAAGTTATCGAAGAAGGCACCGGAGCTAAACCTTCGATCAACAGCAAAGTGCGCGTCCACTATCAGGGCAGTTTGCTTGACGGAACTGTTTTCGACAGCTCCATTGCCCGCGGTGAACCGCTGGAATTCATGCTTACGCAGGTTATCGCCGGCTGGACCGAAGGTCTGCAGCTGATGAGCGAAGGCAGCAAATACCGTTTGTTCATTCCCGCCAAACTCGGTTACGGCTCCCGCGGCGCCGGTCAGGCGATCCCGCCGGATGCGGCACTGATCTTTGACGTGGAACTCATTGCCATCGTCTGAAATAAATAAAAAAACAGCAAGACCGCGGCAAAAAATCTTTTGCTGCGGTCTTGTTTTTTATCATCGAAAGTTTCCGTGCAAGCTGCGTACGGTTTTTCCGGCGGCAAAGTGTCGGACCTGTCTGACAAGTCCGACTCGTCCGACAGGTCGGACAGCCGCCACGCACAATGCTGCCAGCGATAAGTTTTGATTTTTCACATTTTACATGTAACTACAGGATAGATCAGTTTTTTTCCAGAAAGAGTTCGAGCATCAGGAGGTTGCCCAGGAGTTCGCTGTGATCCTGCCGGCAGCTTTGGTGGATTTTTATCAACTGCTCCAGCCCGGCGCGGTTCATCCAGTTGTCTTGAATAAGTCTGCCTTCCAGAAGGTGCGTTTTCAGTTTATCTTGCCAAGCGGTGCGGAACCAGTGGCCGATGGGGACGGCAAAGCCGCGTTTGCGCTGTTGGAGTATTTCCGGCGCCAGATGATCCAACAGCGCGTGTTTCAGGATCACTTTGCGTTGTTTGCCCTGCTGTTTATATTCAAACGGCAGCGAGGCGGCAAATTCCACTACTTCGCGGTCAAGGAATGGCGAACGCACTTCCAGCGATGCTGCCATGCTGGCCCGGTCGACTTTGGTCAAAATATCCCACGGCAGATAGGTGGCAAGATCGCACTCGGCAAAGCGTTCGCTCTTTTGAGTCGTCGTAACGTTTTGCAGCGCCTGATTTATAAAGCGGCCGCAATCCGGCAGTTGATTCAGCGGCAATCTTTCGCCGTAGATCTGCTGCCGGATCTTGGCGGTCGTGTGCAGCATCAAACGCGCATAGCGTTCGCCGACTGGGGTGCCGGCCAGCTGCAGAAAACGGTGAAGGCGCGAGAGTTTGGAGCGTTTGCCGTGATCCTTAAAAAGCGCTCCGGCACTGGCGGCCATCAGGTTGATCACACCGCGCGGCAGTTTTTTTTGCAGCCGGTCGCAATAACGCATGGCCTGATAGCGCTCGTAGCCGCCGAACAACTCGTCAGCTCCGTCGCCGGAAAGCACCAGCTTGTTGTGCTGCGCGGCAAAGCGGCTCAAAAAATAGGTCGGCAGCATCGAAAAATCCGCAAACGGTTCGCCGTAAACTTCTGCCAGATGCTGCAATACTTCAAAACTCCGGCAGTCCACAATTTGGGTATGGTGCTGCAAACCGTGCGCTGTATGTGCATTGACCCACTGCACAGTGGTGGCGGCCAGATCGCGTTCATCGTAATTTTTCTGCTCAAAACCGATCGTAAAGGCATTGAGCTTTTTATCTGCGTGCCGGGCCGCCAGCATGGCGATCAATGCCGAATCGATCCCCCCGGAGAGAAAAACTCCGCAAGGCACATCGGCGATCAGCCGCCGGGCCGCGGCGAGGTGCAGTTTTTCGCGCAATATTACAGCAGCATCTTCGAAACTCAAATCGGTTTTTTGGCTGTAATCGGGAGCCCAGTATTTTTTTATTTCGGAACTTCCATCAGGATATACGCGCATGATCGAAGCGACCGGCAGCTGTTGAACCTGGCGGTAAACACTGCCGTTGCCGGGTATGTAACTGCAGGCCAGAAAATCGTGGATCGCTTCGCAATTCAACTCTCCGGGACAGGCCGGGTGTTGCTTTAATGCGTGCAAGGTGCTGGCAAAAATCAGTTGTTTTTCGTTGGTAATGGTATAATAGAGCGGTTTTTTGCCCAGACGGTCGCGCATAAGGATAAGTTCGCGCCGGTTTTGATCGAAGATCGCCAGGGCAAACATACCATCGAGCTGATCCAGCGCATCGGCCCCGCAGAATTGATAAAGCTGTAAAATCACTTCGGTATCGCTGCCGGTCCGGAAGAGCGCGCCTTGCGATTCGAGTTTGCGGCGCAATTCCCGGTAGTTGTAAATTTCGCCGTTGAAAGTTATCATGCAGTTTTTATCGGCCGAAAGTATCGGCTGATCGGCCGCATGATCCAGGTCGATGATCGCCAGCCGGCGGTGGGCAAAAATACAGTCGCCCAACTGCATTACTCCCCGGGCATCCGGGCCGCGGTAAGCTATGGCATCGGCCATAGCTCCGGCGTGGAGCATTTCAGATAGTGCATCTTTGAATTTGTAACTGCCCGCAATGCCGCACATGCTGTTGATCCCGTTTTACGGCCGTTCGAGTGAGCTGCAGACGGCCTGATAGAGTTTGGTTGTGGCTTCAGCCACGGCCTGATCCATCGCAGCGGCCATGGCGGGCGCCTGGGCTGTCTGGAACTTTTTGCGTACGGTGATTGCTCCGGAGTAACGCAATGAGCCTTTTTTCAAAGTGTAGTTCAGCGATAATACCGCTTCGGATTTTACCGTGTCGAATTCAAAGGCTGTAACGGTTACGCGCAGATCCGCCAGATTGGCTGACGGCGTTTTGCTGTCCGCCGGATAGGCCAAAGTCATATAGCGTTGGATCATCTTTTCCGGAGTTTGCACCCAGCAGTTATAATCATCCTGAACGATCCGGTTGCCTGCCTGACGCTGGAGCATCCGGGTACGGCTGGGAGTGTCGTTGTCAAAAACGATCCAGCGGAACCGGTTCTGGGGCTGCGGTTTTTCCGGCATGGCCAAGTCATAAAAACAACTTTCCGGTTGTTCGCGCGGAGCCAGCAGACAGCCGGGCAACAACATAAGCAACAATGGCATAAGCAGTGCTGCCCAATATGCAGACGGATATTTTTTCATTGGCATACCTTTCTTTGATTTATTGATTTGCCGGTGCCGGTGGAATTATCAAGACCATGCCGGGGCGCAAATTGCGCTCATTTACTCCGGGGTTGGCTTTCAAGATCACCGGATAAAGCGATGTTTTACCGTAAACTTTGTAGGAGATTTTTCCAGGCGTATCATTTTCCTGCACCACATAAGTTTGTCCGTTGTCCGCCGGACGCGATTCAACTTGCTGACGCTGGGCAAGTACATTGCGCTCAAACTTGCGCAACCGCTCCAATTCTTCGGTCAGAATCTTGTGGCGCGCCCGGAATTGCTTGATTTTAAGCTCAAGTTCGGCGATTTTCTGCTTATCAGATTGTCTTTCAGACTGATCAGCATCCGGCGCATCCGGCGCGGCAGGTGCTTCAGTTGCGGGCTGCCGGGGCGACGTCTGAACCGCCGGGGCGGGCGGTGCTGCCGGTTCAAAACGCTGCTTCATAGATTCATAGCAGCGCTTTTCGGCACGTTTCTGCCATGCTTTGACTTCTTCGGCATCAGGTGCATCGGGCATAGCTTCCAGATAAAGCCGGTAGTGCAGTGCGGCCTGCTGCGGATCATCGAGCAGTTCGTCGTATACATTGCCCAGCTGCAGGTGAACTGCCACGCTATCCGGTTTGCGCTTGAGCAAATCTTTGAAACACTCTTCGGCGGCCCGGCCATCGCCGGCGGCGCGGGCTTTTTCGCCTTTTTTATAAAGCGGGTGATTGCGTTCGTCGCTGTCGGAACAACTGCACAGTACCAGCGAGGTCAGCAGCGAAAAAAATATCAATTTGAATTTGTGCATAATGCTCCGTTATTATTGTTGTGCCAATTGAACAGCCATTCGGGCTGTGTGATATAAAAGCGTTACCCCGGCCAGCGCCGCGTTTTCCAGCCGGAAAATGTATCTGCCCAGCGATATGCCGCATCCGGCTTTATCCAGCAGCAGTTGTTCATTTTCGTCAAAGCCGCCTTCCGGACCGACCAGCCACGCCAGTTTCAGAGGTTTATCCTTGGCAAAATGTTCCGGGGAAAGCAATATGCCGTGCTGATGGCCGAAAAATATCTGATAACCATTCCCGGTGCAACACTCCAATGCCTGTTGCACCGTCATCGGTTGATTGATCGTGGGCATGAACGGATTGGTCGATTGTTTGCATGCTTCTTCCATAAGCGTATACCAGCGTTCCGGAATCGAACTCTTTTCAGCCACCGAGTAACGGCATTTAAGCGGTGTTATACTGGTAACTCCCGCTTCAGTAACCGGCTTGATCAACGAGTCGAGTTTGGCATTTTTGGGCAATGCGGCAAACAGATGTATTTCGATGCGGTCGCGTTGGGCGGTGGCCCGGGTCAGGATCTTTACCGTGCGGTCTCCGGTGGCTTCGGCCGTAGCAACAGTGCCGTTGCCATCACAAAGTTTCAGCAGTTCGCCGGGGCGGCAGCGCAGTGTTTTGAAAAGGTGATCGCGTTCGCGCTTTTCCAATTCAGCGGTGGTATTTACCGGCGGAATATCTTTCATAAAAAAGGTGTGCATAAAACTCAAATCTTTCCGGTGGTAAGCCTTCTTACATGCTCAAAAAGCACGATCGTAGCGGCCTGGGCCGCGTTGAGCGATTCAAAATTGCCCGGCATGGGGATCGTTACACGGTTGCCGGGGATGCTGCTTTCGATTCCATGTGCTTCGCTGCCGATGACCACTACACTGCGGTCAAACAAACCGCTGCATTCAAAACAGCTTTCTCCACAATGCGGGTCGGTCAGATAAAGTTGACCATAGCCCTGTTGGGCAGCAAAGGCGGTAAGTTCGTTCAGCGAGGCAAATTCCCGCAGATTCATGCTGAATTGAGCCGCCAGCGACGAACGTATGACTTTGGGTTGATAAGGATCGGCCGAACCGCTCGTAAACCAGAATTCACGCAATCCGGCCGCCTTGGCTGTGCGCAGGATCGTGCCGAAATTTCCGGGATCGCCCAATTTATCCACCGCCATGATGAACGGGTCTTGCGGGGGCGGAAAATCGTCCGGAGCGCAAGAGGGGCGCTTGACCAGTATCAAGACTCCCTGACTGGTAACTGTGCCGGAGAGTTTTTGCAGTTTTTCGTCGCTGACTTTTACAGTGGCAAATTTTTCAAGTTCGCTGAAATCTTCTTTGAGCTTCTCGGAAATCACCGCCAGTTCAATGAATTCTGCCGCCGGTGAAGCCAGAAGTTCTTTACAGCAACGAACCCCTTCGCAAAGGCAAAAGGGGCTTTTTTTGCGGCCATGACGGCCCTGCAGTTCAGCAAACTGCCGTTCCATGCGGTGTGTAAGAGTTACTTCCATGCCGTCAGACAGAGCCGTTGAGTGGTGTTTTTTATTATATTTTATTTAGCCGTGGCAACTTCCGAACGCAAACTGGCCAACATCATTTTGACGCCGGGGAACATCTGCTGTTCCTGTTCGGTCAGCGAAGACAAAAATTCATCGGCTTCTTTGATCAGTTCAGCGGCCTGGGCGTTCTGCTTGGCGGCCAGATGGTTGCGGACAGCCGCACAATAGGCTTCGAGCGCAAAACCGGCAGTGCCGGGTTCGCGGCGGCTTTTGGCAATATCTTCAAAAGCACTGGCGGCGGTGGCAAAGTTGCCGCGGACTTCATCCAATGTGGCCAGATTGAGCTGGGCGCGCCACTGGATTTCCGGGACGGTCTGATCGGCGGCAGCTTTCTGCAGGTTTTCTGCTGCCTGATCGTATTTACCATCTTCCATATAAAGCACACCCATCTTGAGGTAGACCCAACCGGGGGCATCGGAGTATTCTTTTACCGCAGCTTCGTATTCCTGAATCGTTTTGGCCTGGGTAAACGCCAGCGCAGCCGCCTGTTTGTTTTTATCGCTTATATATGACACGGTGCAATATGCCGCAACTGCCAGCACGGCGATCACGGCCACCGCAACGATCTTTTTCCAATGAGTTGCAAAGAAAAATTCAAAACGATCAAAATCGTCCATCACTTCGCTCATCTGGGCATTGGTCTGTTTTTTGCGTTTGAGATTGACACTGCTCATGGTAATATATCCTTTCAATAACTTTATTTAATACAAAATTATACGACTAATATAACCCAACTTTCCCGCACTTGCAACTTTACAGATAAAATTTGCTGAAAAAAATAGATTTTCAGCAGTATCCGTTGTTTGAATAATGCTGAAAATCACCGTTTTTTATCGTTGTATTGAGTCGGAGACAATACTGCAATCAGCTTACAGTACACTCAATGGCAAGGGTTTTGCCGGAGAGCGAACGGCAAAATTGGATTTGGGTCAGCTCCCGCTTCCGGCCGTCAAAATCGATCAAATCTCCGGGGTCGGGCGTGGATACATCGCCCGGCAGCAGCAGGACGGTTCGGGTCTGCTGGGCGCCATTGACCGAAACTTTCCGGCTGGAAAGGATCAAAACCGGGAGTTGTTCCGGTGCTGAATAGCGTCTTTGACCATTGACAGTAATCGGCAGCAGTTTGAATAATTCAGCCGGACGGGCGAGCGGCCCGGTGAAAAGTTCCTGATAGTAATTGTCGTTGCTTGGGCTCATTTTTTTACCTCCTCTTGCGCAACCGGCAGCAGTTTTTCGATTTCTTCGTAGATGATTTTCTGGCGTTCCGGAGTGATTTTCTGGTATTTGGAAAGCAAGGTAACGGCAGTCCGGGCGATTTCACGCCGGAATTCGTTGCCGGCTTCGATGTCGCGCAGCTGCAGCAAACTGCTGATCGAATCCTGCAAGTCAGCAATGGAAAAATCCCGGTTGTAAGCGATTTCGGGAATGTTGACTGCCGGGTCATAACAGTGCATAAGCTGCCATGCGGCCTGTTCGGTCTGTTCAAGCAGATCCACCCGGTTGAGCAGAAATTGACAGATCTGCTGGTGATCCCAGGCTTTGCTTTCGGCAGATTGCAGTTCGCGTGTTTCGCGGATGATGGTCAGTCCCACAACGTCAAAAAGTTCGTTTTTGAGCTGCTGGTTTTCGCTGCGGATAACGCTGGCTGTTACCCCGTTGGGCGCAATATAACGGCTGATGCCGGATTCTTCGCTGGATTCCCAGATCGCGGCCGAGCGGGCCAGCACATGGCTGAATTTATGATCGGATTTGCCGTTGACATTACGGGCAGGGCGGCTGCCGCGGGCAAAGTTTTCGGAAATGACCAGCAAGCCGAACATCTGCTTGATGATATTCATTTGCGCTTCGGACTCATTATTGAGTATGGCATCAGAAATACGCACTGCATCCTCAAACCAATGTTTGCACTGCATACCGAACCCATCGGCTTCAACGGCCCGGATCAGCGGCAGTTGATCCAGATCGTGCCGTCCGTGGGCGATCAGTTTGACTTCTCCGCGGTCTTTTTCAAACAATTTCCACTCGTTGCGCGTCCACAAGCGTCGCCGGATAGCCGAACGCGGTTCCGCCCAAACGTTGCGGTTGTCAAAATGGTTTTCTTCCACCAGTGCCCATTCCAGACGGCCGTCCGGACCTTCGGCCCAATCGACGACTTCCAGCGGCGAAAGCGCCACTGCATAAGGGCGGATATTTTCGATACGCTGGCGTTCGGAATCCATGCTTCCGGTAAAACACGGCATTTCCACCAGCATCCAGGCGGAACCGTAAACGTTGAGCATGGTGGAAAACTGCCGCATGACTTCGTTGGTGCGCAAGCCGTTGCGGGAAAAATCCTCCAGCAGCAGCGGATCGGCATTGATCCGGACGGGGTCGCCGGAAAGTATGTACTGGGTGATGATGCGCGCGATCTTGCGCGGGTAGTTGAAGTAATAGGCCCGTTTCAGTCGTTCGGCATATTCCGGATCGACTTCCGAAACATGCTGGATCAAGGCCTGATCGATGTATTCAGCGCCTCCGGAATAAGCGGCGGCACAACGCTTCCAGCAATCGCGGTTGCGGCGGTATTCCGGGTGCTGACGGCGGAAAATAATACTGTAGTCCATAAAAACTCCTTGGTTGAAACAGTGTGTGAAATCAGCATTTTGTCAATATAAAGGTGAAAAAAAGTCATTTTATCTGGTAAAAAATCTTTGCAGAGCAAGTAAAAAACTTGCAAAACGCGTAAAGCGGGTTATTAGTATATATTGTGTGTATATCGGGATCACAGGTTTCTCCGGGTGGGGAGGCCGGATCCAAATAAAAATCAGGAAGGAAAAAATTATGGCTGAAGCCAAAAAAGAGTTCCGTTTCGTTACCGAGGTACCGAAAAACGTGTGGGGACCGGATTTTGACGATATTTTCGTCTATCCCCTGTATGATGAAAGCAAGGTCGGCATGGAAATCACGGTGCCGAAAGGCTGCGAAAAGATTGCCTGGGAAGTCTACGACAAAGGCAAGAAGATCGCTTCCGGCGAATCAACTGACTTCAAGGCCGGCAAAGTCTTCAAAACCACTGCCGATATGAAGAAATTCAAGCCGTGGAACGTCAACACCCCCTACCTCTACACCTTCAAGACCATTCTGACGGTCAAAGGCAAAACCGAAGAGTGTTCCATCCGTTTCGGTATGCGCAAATACTCGGTTACCAAAGACAGCTTCTATCTGAACAACGAAAACTTGTTCCTGCGCGGCGTTATCCGCGGCCGCGAAGCTCACGACCATCCGGATCTGGCTAATTTGGGCATGTATGAATACTATGCCAAATATATGCGCATGATGAAGCTTTACGGCTTCAACTTCATCCGCTTCCACAGCTTTGTGCCGCCGATCGAATGTTTTGAAGCTGCCGATGAACACGGTATCCTCATCCATGTGGAAATGCGTAAATACTACGGCAAGTATCAGAAAGAACGCTCCCGTATGGACAGTCAGGGCAGCCTGATGAATCCCGATGAATGGATCGAAATGCTCAAGCGCTTGCGCAACTGCACCAGCTTGATGGTTTACTGCATGGGTAACGAAATCGACCATCCCGGCCGTAACCCGATCTGCCAGGAATTCTACGAAATGACCCACAAGCTGGACCCCACCCGCTTCTTCCTGGATACCTGCAGCCGCGGCGAATTTGACCGCAACAGCGTGGACCTTGACGTTCAGCACATGAGCTACTTCTATCCCTGGGGCCACAGCTACAACATGTTTGAAAATCCCCAGAACTGGATCATTTCCGGTTCCGCTTCCGGTATTCCGATGATCGAAAAGAATGCCGATGACGATGAAGACTGGAAGATCGCCCGCAAAGTTCCGAGCCGCCGTCCGGTGCTGGCGCACGAAATCTGCCACTATGCCGGTCTGCGCGATCTGGATGCTCTGGAAGCCAAGTTCGACAAATACTGCCCGGAAAACAAACCCTGGTGGATCGGCGAACTCAAGAAGCTCATCAAGCTCAAGGGCTACAGCAAAAAAGAATATGATCTGATGAAGAAAGCCTCCGACCGCTTCCAGTTCTTGAGCTGGAAACTGGGTCTGGAAGCTGCCCGCCGCAGCAAGATTTTGAGCGGTTTCCACTTCCTGCAGTTCTGCGATACTGACCGTTACGAAAACAGCAACGGTATCGTTGACTGCTTTGATGACAAGAAGGGCATCGACGATGTGGCATTCCGCAAGTTCAACGGCGATACCGTGGTGCTGGCCGACATGCCCAAGCGCGTCTTCTTTGAAGGCGAAAAAGTGCTGGTGCCGGTGATGGTGTCGCACTTTTCGGCAGAACTCTCCGGCGAAATGGTCTTCCGCTTTGCACTGAAAAACAGCAAGGGCGAAGAAGTCTTTACCGGCAAGATGCCGAATATCAGCCTGACCGAACGCGGCCGTCACGAAATCTGCGAAGTTACGCTCAAGTTCCCCAAGACCGGCAAGCCGCAGGCCTACAGTCTGGTCTTTGAACTGATCAACGATAAGCAGGAAGTCGTGGTCGATAACGCCTGGAATCTCTGGAGCTTCCCGGATAACGCCGCTGCGCTGCCGAAGATGGCGGTGAATATGGAACTCGATGAAGTTGCTCCCACCGTGCGTTACCCGCAGCTGGTTCAGAGCGATGATGCAAAACTGATGATCGCCAACCGCTTCAGCAAGAAACTGATCGACCACGTTGCCAACGGCGGCGATGCGTGGGTCATGTACCGCGTGCCGGTTACCCGCGACCGCAAAAAGCCCGCTGCCAAAGAAAAGTATTATCTGCCGGCAGTCTGGGAACGCTTCAAGGCGATCATTTGGGACCGCGGCCACAACAGTGGTGCCTTTATGCGTAAATCCGGCGCGCTGGCCGGCTTCCCCAACGACGGTTTTGTCGATATGCAGTTCAGCCACCTGATCAACGACTCCGACAAAGTCATTCTCGATGACTTCCCGGTCAAAGTCGAACCGATCATGGAAGGTGTGGACCGCGCCGTGCGCGACCGTTTTGACGTCTACAACTTCCTGTTGAGCGAACTGCAGCCGGCTTACACCATGCGTAAGTTCGGTTACATGTTTGAAGTCAAAGTCGGCAAGGGCCGGTTGTTTGTAACTGCGTTCAACTTTACCGGTTTGAACAACAACGATCCGGAAACGGTCGGTATGTTCGAGTCGATCATGCGTTACCTCGCCAGCAGCAAGTTTGCTCCCAAGGCGGAAATGACGGCCAAGGCGCTTTCCAGCTATCTGCTGGCCAAGGGCAAGGGCCCGATCGTCAAGGAACGCCGCATGACCCAGTACTGGCAGTTGGACGAAGAGCCGCTTGAATCGCGCAAGTATTGGGACGAAGCGCTCAAGTACATCGGCGAAGAAGTCAAAGAACAGGATATCTGGATGAAGGATCAGGCCAACAAACTCAATGTTGATAAGAAAAAATAACATTTGAGTTCAGACTCGCCGGAAGTTGAAAAACTTGCGGCGGGGCGTTGGAACTGAACGATTCAGTGTTCAAGGTACTCCGCAGCTGCGGAGTACCGTTTCGGAACGATTGACCATGTGCCAGTCGTTCCGAAACGGTATAAAGAGCTTGTACAACGCGATTTTTCAGATAAGGGAAGATATAATATATGCAATTCAGACCTTGCATTGATCTGCATAATAATCAGGTAAAACAGATCGTCGGCGGTTCACTCCGCGATGATGCTGTGGGGCTGCGCACGAACTTTGAGTCGGAATTCGATTCCGCTTACTATGCGGAAATGTACAAGCGCGATGGCCTTACCGGCGGTCATGTTATCATGCTGGGGCCCGGCAACGAAGAAGCCGCGCTGCTGGCGCTGAAGAGTTATCCCGGCGGTCTGCAGGTCGGCGGGGGAATCAAGCCGGAAAACGCCCGGAAATATCTGGATGCCGGTGCCTCACAGGTGATCGTTACCAGTTATCTGATCGAAGACAGCGAAATATCGCTCCGGCGGCTGGAAGCCTTGATGAAAGTGGTCAGGCCGGAAGAACTGGTGATCGATTTGAGCTGCCGTAAAACCGCCGCCGGTGAATATCTGGTGGTGTTCGACCGGTGGCAGAAATTTACCTCGCAAAAGATCGACCGCATACTTTTGCAGCAGCTCGGAGGCTATTGCTGCGAGTTTCTGATCCACGCGGTGGATATGGAAGGCAAGATGTCCGGAGTGGATGCCGAACTGGTGAAAAAACTTGCCGCTGAATCGCCATTGCCGTGCGTATATGCCGGTGGTATAAGCTCTTACGAAGATATTGAATTGATCCGGAATTACGGTCAGAACCGCATTGACTATACGGTCGGCAGTGCATTGGATATTTTCGGCGGCCACTTGAGCTACCGGAAATTAGCCGCAATGCCTGCCTGAAGAGTTCCACGGCGGTTAGCAATGCACAGCGCAAACGCCAATCTTGCCTGCATTACAATCGGACAAATCTGACAAATCTGACGTATCGGACATATCTGATGCTGAACAGGCATTACCCAAATCGCGCAGCAGAAGAATACTTGTAAGTTTTATGACGGCAAAATTGTAATTGATGTTTTAATTTAAATTTAATATATCAAAACTGTTGTGCTAATCGGACCTATCGGATACTGAAGCGCTTGGCTGCAGTTGGCGGCAAGGCGTTGTCCGATAAGTCCGATAAGTCCGATAAGTCCGATAAGTCCGATAAGTCCGATAAGTCCGATTGGTCAGACGTTACTTTTTTTACGCGAATTCGCGGCGCAGCTCTTCGTAGGTGTCGGTTTCGATCGCTTGCCGGATACGCTTGATCAATCGCATGAAATAGGCTATGTTGTGGATCGTTACCAACTGCATACCAAGGATTTCGCCCACATTCATCAAGTGCCGGATATAGGCCTTGGTAAAGTTTTTACAGCAGTAACAGTCGCAGCCTTCTTCCAATGGCGTAAAATCTTTGGCGTAACGGCCCGCTTTGACCGGGATCGTCTGACCGTTGCCCACAAATGCGCTGCCATGACGCGCCAGTCGCGTCGGCATCACGCAGTCAAACATGTCTATGCCGCGGGCCACTCCTTCCACCAGCTGTTTGGGCGTACCGACCCCCATTAAATAATGCGGTTTGTTTTCCGGCAGTTCCGGAACGGTCCAATCCAGACATTCAAACATCATTTCTTCGGGTTCACCCACCGAAAGACCGCCGATGCTGTAGCCGTCAAAGTCGATCGCCCCCAGCGTGCGGGCTGACTCAATGCGCAGATCTTTGTAAACCGACCCCTGGACGATGCCGAAACGCAGCTGACCGGGATTCAAGGGCTGTTCAAAGCTCATTTTTTCCCAGCGGTGAGTGATTTTAAGCGATTTTTCCGCCTGTTCGTAGGTGCATGGAAAGGGCGTACACTCGTCAAAGGCCATAACAATGTCGCTGTTCAGCGTGCGCTGGATCAGCATTGACTCCACCGGGCCGAGGAAAAATCTGGTGCCGTCGATGTGCGAGGCAAAACGCACCCCGTCTTTTTCGATCTTGCGCAGACCGGCCAGACTGAACACCTGAAAACCGCCGGAGTCCGTCAATATCGGCCGGTGCCAGTTGGCAAATTCATGCAATCCGCCGGCCATGCGGATGATTTCCAATCCCGGCCGCAGAAAAAGGTGATAGGTGTTGCCCAGAATGATCTCGGCGCCCAATTCTTCCAGACCGCGCGGCGTCATGGCTTTGACTGTACCGCGGGTGCCTACCGGCATAAAAATCGGAGTCTGTACTACTCCGTGGGCGGTGATCAGTTCGCCGCGCCGCGCCCGGCAGGTCGATGCTTTGGCTTTTATGGTAAATGACATAGGTGTTTTTTCCGTTATAAAATTCAGAGTTTGACAAACATGCTGTCCAGAACGCTTTTTATGGTATTGCTGTCCACCGCCAGCACGGTTGCGATCGCGGCGGCAAATTCAGCGGTAACGCCCGGGCCTTTGGCGGTGATGACTTTGCCGTCAACGACCACGCGGTCAGCTTGCGGGCGTTTGCTGTCGCGCAGATACTTGTAGAGATCTTCGGCCGGATACATGGTAAAGGGGCATTTTTCCAGCAAGCCGGCTTTATCCAGCACCATCGGCGCGGCGCAAATAGCTGCCGTTACTTTGTTTTCTCCGGCATAGTTATAGAGCAGGTTGATCACCCGTTCGTCGTTGTACAAATTAAGCGATCCGGGCATTCCGCCGGGCAGGATCACGCCATCAAAGCCGGTGGGATCCACATCATCCAGCAACGTATCAGCCAGCACCGGGATCTGATGGGCGCCGGTTACAGTTTCGTCTTTCAGTGAAGCGGTAGTAACGTTCAAGCCCATTCTGCGGAGAATATCCGCCGTTCCGAGCGCTTCGATCTCTTCAAACCCTTCCGCCAGCAAAAGCAATACATCTGCCATAAAAAAATCCTGTTCCAAAGTTGTTATTTTCTGTAAACTTGTTATATTATTGAATAATATAGCTCCACTTGGAAGTTTTGCACAATGTTATACCGAAATTTAGAGTTCTTTGAAGCATTTTTGACTCTGGAACGCGGTCTGAACCGCAACACGGTCAGCGCCTACACCAGTGATCTGCGGATTTTTATTGAATACTGTTGCGGGTGCGGTATGAACGACGCCCGCCGGATCAGCCGCGATCTGATATTGGATTTTCTGGGTGACCGGCAGGATCGCTGCGGCGAAGTGAGTACCACACTGGCCCGCAAACTTATTTCCATAAAACTCTTTTGCCGCTTTCTGGCGCAGGAAAATATTATTGAAGAAGATCCGACTCTGATCATGGATTCGCCCCGGCTCTGGAAGTATCTGCCGGAGTTTTTGAGCACCGGCGAAGTGGATCGGCTGCTGGCGGTCTATCCGGCAAGGAGCAAAGAAGCGCATCTGCAGCGCAACCGGGCCATATTGGAATTATTGTACGCTTCCGGGTTGCGGGTGTCGGAAGCGGCTCATCTGAAAATCTCGGATGTGGATTTTATCGAAAGCACTCTGCGGGTCTGCGGTAAAGGCAGCAAGGTGCGCATTGTGCCGGTGGGCAATACTGCTTTGAAGATATTGGAGTGGTATTTGAAAAATTCCCGTCCGGTGCTGGCCGTGGAAGGCAGCCGCACGGCGGAACTTTTTCTTTCAGTACGCGGCAAGGTTTTGAACCGCGAATGGATCTGGCGCATGGTTAAGGATGCCGCCATT
Organism: Lentisphaerota bacterium; assembly: GCA_015061695.1. Lineage (GTDB taxonomy): Bacteria > Verrucomicrobiota > Lentisphaeria > Victivallales > Victivallaceae > SIG78. The sequence continues at coordinate 3,435 of SUWA01000036.1, read as the reverse complement.
GCCGCCGGGATCAATAAAGAGATCTATCCGCACATGCTGCGGCACAGTTTTGCCAGCCATTTATTGAGCAACGGCGCTGACTTGCGGGTGATTCAGGAAATGCTCGGCCACAGCGACTTGCGTACTACCGAAATTTACACGCATGTGGAAAACGACCGGCTTATCGGCATCCATAAACAATTTCATCCCCGCGCCTGAGCTTTTTTTGTGCCGGAAATTTGACGGAATGCTTGATGTATGATATATTAATAACAAGTGTATAAAAAATTCCGGGATTCAAGAAAGGATTAAGCGTATTATGAGCAAGAGTGATTTCCGCAGCGGCGCGGTCGATTCAGTGGCAAAACTCCACTCTTCGGCCGGTGTGGCGGCAGCTCCGGTAGATATGAGTTATTATTCCGAAGATGTGTTCAACGATCGCGCTATGCGCAAATATCTGCCCGATGCAGTGGCAAACAAACTGCTGGCTACAGTCAATGACGGCGCTGCGCTTGACCCCGCGATCGCCGGCGATGTGGCCCATGCCATGAAACACTGGGCTCTCGACCGTGGTGCAACTCATTTTACGCACTGGTTTCTGCCGCTGAACGGTTCGACTGCAGAAAAGCATGACTCATTTCTGGAGCTGGAAAAAGGCAAAGCGATCATGTCTTTTTCGGGCAAAAACCTGATTATGAGCGAGCCGGATGCCTCCAGTTTCCCCTCCGGCGGTCTGCGCAGTACTTTTGAAGCCCGCGGTTATACTGCCTGGGACCCGACCAGTCCGGCTTTTATCAAACGCCACAGCAACGGTGCCACCTTGTGTATTCCTACGGCATTTTGCAGTTATACCGGCGAAACTCTGGATAAAAAGACGCCGCTTCTGCGCAGTAATCAGGCTTTGAGCAAAGCGGTAAAACGGTTGATGAAGTGTTTTGGTCTGCCCGATGAACATGTGGATATCACGCTGGGGGCCGAACAGGAGTATTTCCTCATTGATAAACACTTTTATCTGCACCGGCCCGATTTGCTGCAGACCGGGCGCACGCTGTTCGGCGCTCCGCCGGCCAAACATCAGCAGTTGGAAGATCACTACTTCGGTTCGATCAAGAGCCGGGTGTTGAGCTTTATGACCGAAGTGGAAAAAGAGTTGTGGAAGCTGGGGATACCGGCCAAGACCCGCCACAACGAAGGCGCACCGGCCCAGTTTGAGCTGGCGCCGATCTTTGAAAAGGTGAATCTGGCCGTTGACCACAACATGCTGGTCATGGAAGTTCTGCGCCAGGTGGCCGACCGTCATTCGCTGGTCTGTCTGCTGCACGAAAAACCTTTTGCCGGAGTCAACGGTTCGGGCAAACACAATAACTGGAGTGTCAACTACGGCGATCTCAAACTGCTCAAGCCGGGCAATAATCCGGAGCAGAACGCCATTTTTCTGACCGTACTTTGCGGTATTATTCAGGCGGTGGATATGCACAGCGATATTTTGCGCGCCACCGTGGCCGGAGCCGGTAACGATCACCGTCTGGGTGCGAACGAAGCTCCGCCGGCGATCATTTCCATTTATGTGGGCGATCAGCTCAACGAAGTTATTGAACAGCTGGAAAAAGGTACTACCGGTGCGGGGCGCAAACTCGGCAAGATGCAGATCGGCGTGGATACATTGCCGCTGCTGCCGCGTGATGCGACCGACCGCAACCGTACCAGTCCGTTTGCCTTTACCGGCAACAAGTTTGAGTTCCGCGCTCCGGGATCCAGTCAGTGCTGCGCCGGGCCGATGATGATTCTCAATACGATCGTAGCCGACTCGCTGGATAAGATCGCGGCCGAACTGGAGGGTTTCAGCGGCAAAGATTTCAATAAAAAACTGCAGAAACTTTTGCAGAATATAATCAAGACCCACAAACGGGTCATTTTCAACGGCGACAATTACACTGCCAACTGGCGCAAAGAAGCCGCCAAACGCGGCTTGCCCAACGCCGAAAGTACACTCGAAGCACTGAACGCGTTCCGCAACCCGGAAAATATCGAGCTTTTTGCCCGCCACGGTGTCTTTACGGACAAAGAGATGGAGTCCCGTTACGAAGTGTTCGGCGAAGAATACCGCCGCAAGATCTGTATCGAAGGTCAGGTGGGGTTGGAAATCGTGCGCAGCATGATCATTCCGGCCGTTACCGCCGAGTACAGCAGCACGCTTACTGCATTGAACGGCGCTGTTGCCGCCAATTTGAGTGCCGGCTGCAGCGGTCTGCGGCAGACTGCGGAAAAACTGGGCAAAGGTCTGGACGAACTGAACAACAAGTGCAACCGTCTGGAACAGGCGCTCAATGCTGACGGCAGCGATATTCTGCCGACGCTGGCGACTTTGCGCGATACGGTCGATGCCATGGAATTGGTGGTCGCCGACAGTCGCTGGCCGCTGCCGAAATACCGGGAGATGCTTTTCGTTTACTGATATTCTGATACATTATTTGCTGCCCGATGATTGTTTGTTTGCAATTGTCGGGTAGTTTTTGTATTTTTTTTACGGAGCTGTAGTTTTATGAACAGAGAAAAAAGTGAATTTTTGAATAACACCGGTTCATTGCTGGATGTGTTGAGGATCGCGCTGCCGTTGATCCTTTCCAGCAGTTGCCACGCAGTGAACATGTTTATGGACCGGTTGATGCTTACCCGCTATTCGCAGGCCAGTGCTGCAGCGGCATTGACGGGCGGTTTGACCAGTTTTACGCTGCAATGCTTTTTTGTCGGTGCAGTAGGCTATGCCGGTACATTCGTAGCTCAATATTATGGAGCCAACCAGCGCAACCGGGTGGGAACCGCGGTCTGGCAGGGGATTTTCATAGCACTTGCCGGGGCGCTGTTTATGGCCAGCTGCTGCTTGTGGATACCGCATTTGTTCGGCGCATTGAATCATACGCCGGAGGTGGAGGTACAGGAAAATACTTATTTCCGGTGGCTGGCACTGGGGTGTATAGTTTTCCTGCTGCAGCAGGCGCTTTCCTGTTTTTGGAGCGGCCGCGGCAAAACGACGATGGTGCTGATGGTTTCGATACTGGTAACATTGTTGAATCTGCCGTTGAATTACATGTTTATTTACGGCAAATGGGGCTGTCCCGAAATGGGCACCGCCGGGGCCGCATTGGGTACGATCCTGGCGGCAATGGGTGGGTTATTGGTTTATGCGATCGGCTTTTTCGGCTTGAAAAGCTCGCGGCGCGACTACGGTACCTGCCGGAACATCGTGGATTGGGATATGTTCAAGCGGATGCTCAAATACAGTTCGCCTAACGGTGCCCAGCTGATGCTGGATTTGTCTTCATTCAATGTGTTTATCATTGTGCTGTCGCTGTATGGCGTGGAAGTTCAGGAGGCCAGCAGTATCGTATTCGGGATCAACAACCTCTCGTTTTGTCCGATCATGGGTATCGGCATGACGGCGTCGATCCTGGTGGG
>SUWA01000035.1 GCA_015061695.1 Lentisphaerota bacterium | reverse complement strand
GGCTTTGTAATTGGGCGCACAGTTGGCAGCGGAAATGCGTAAAGCGTTCGGTTTTATCGGAGTGCCGGTCCTGATCGATTTGCGCGACCGCCCCAAAAAAGTGGTGAATTTCCATACGCCCGGCCGGGGCGAAAAGCCCCGGCGAAACAAGCGCCGCTGATTTATTTCAGTAAAAAAACGACTCAATCCAGCTCCAGTTGCCGCCAGGCTGCCGGAGCTGTTAATTTATCGGCCGCTGCCGGGCCGTTGCTGCCGGGAGCATACAGAATCGGCTTTTCGTCAGAACTTTCCCAGGTTGACAACACCGGCGACAGGAGTTTCCACGATTCCAGAATAAAATCGCTGCGGATAAACAGCGACGGATCGCCCAGCAGCGCATCCAACAGCAAACGCTCATACGCGTCATCTGCAGGATTTTTTCCCAGCGAACTGTAATCGAATTCCAATTGCATAGTGCCGATGCAGAGCTTGGCGCCGGGCTTTTTAGCCTGCAGGGCAAGTTTCATGCCTTCCTGCGGAAATATTTGCAATACCAATACATTACCCGGCAGATCACCGGCCGCTATATTGGGAAATATAGAGTGCGGTATACTCTTGAAAGTGATGGCGATCTCGCTTTTTTTGCGCCCCAGCCGTTTGCCGGAACGCAAAAAGAACGGCACATCGCGCCAGCGCCAGTTATCAATAAAGAGCTTGGCGGCCACATAGGTTTCGGTCTTGCTGTCAGGCGCAACATCAGGCTCCCGGCAGTAATCAGCGTATTGGCCGCGCACCCAGTATTGATCCAGAGTTCGGCGGTCAAACGGCCGGATGGAGCGCAGCAGTTTGGTTTTCTCATCCCGCACCGCATCGGCATCAAACGAGCTTGGCACTTCCATAGCCGTCAGCGCCAGCAGCTGCAGCATGTGGTTTTGGAACATATCGCGCAGCGCCCCGGAGTGGTCGTAATAATTGCCGCGCCGTTCCACGCCCAATTCTTCGGCAACAGTTATTTCCACCTTTTCGATATATTCCGCGCGCCACAAAGGTTCAAAAATCATATTGGCGAACCGCAACATCAATATATTCTGCACAGTTTCCTTGCCCAGATAGTGATCTATGCGATAAATCTGCTCTTCTTTGAGCAACTCATGCAATTTATCGTTCAACCCGGCGGCAGTGGCCAGATCGCGCCCGAACGGTTTTTCAAAGATCACATGCTTCCATGCCGGATCAGCAACCGACTCCTGCAGTAAACCATGTTCGGCCAGTTTGCGGCAAACGATCAGCATATCAGGTGAACTCAAAGCCAGATAAAAAAGCGTATTGCACGGGTAATCAGTTGATTTATCCGCCGCAGCTTTCAGCATCGCAGCAAGTTTCAGATAAATATCATCTTCGCTGTTGTCGCCCCGGCAATAGTGTACATGCTGCAAAAAATCGCTGTCGCCGCCCAGCAAGGTTCGGAACGACTCATCGGAGTATTCCCGCCGCCCGCAGGCTATAATCGTGGATTGCTCGTTGAAAAGTTTACGGTCATGCAAATTTCGCAACGCCGGAAAGAGCTTGCGCTGGGCCAGATCACCGGTTGCACCAAAAATCACTACCACGGCGGGCATCGGCGCCATTTCCACACAAAAGAGTTCTTCCCAATTCATAAAACGCCCCTTTTACGGAAATTAATCCTTGATATTGAATGCAGTATTTACAAACTCATAAAATACAGGAAAATATTTCTGCAGCGAATAATCATAGGCTTTCTGCCGGGAGTATTGACTGCAGCGCTCATAAAGCGCCGGATCGCGGCGTATATCATTCAATGCCTGCAGCCACTGTTGAGGTGTTTCGGCCAGAAAACCGTTCTTACCTTGCTCTACAACATAATTGTTTTCGCCGACCGGAGATGCAATCAACGGTAATTCAGCCGCCTGATACTGCAGCAGTTTGAATGCCGACTTTCCGCGCGAAAAAGCATCATCCGTAAGCGGCATGATTCCGACATGACTTTTCAGCAACAGAGTTTTTTCGGTTTGTTCCGACCACGACACATATTCGGCATCGACTCCAACCAGCGGGCGTTTGCGCCCCAGCTCTTTATCGGCAATGACCAACAATCGGCAACCGGACGCCGTCATCAGCTGCAGCGCTTCAAGATGCTGTTCGAGGTAAGTATAAGTAACCGGCGTACCGATCCAAACCAGCGTAAAACGCTCAAATTTCTCAATTGCTCCGCAATCGTATTCATCAAGATCCAGCACCGTGGGGATCAAACACACATTGTCATTGAGCTTGCGGACTTTCTCTTCCAGAAAGCGGTTGGCCACGATCACGCCGGCAGCATTTTTGCATAATGAATCAAACTTATCCTGCAACCGACGATCATGCTTATACTTTTCCCAGACATTATCATCATAGTTGAGTATATATTTACGCGATCCGATCAGGCGCTTTTCCTTTGCGTAGCTCAAAAACGGAACCAATTCGTATTCGATAATAAGGTTGCCGGTCAGTTTGTGCGCCCGGCGGTACAAGTGCCAGAACTCTTTGAGCTGACGGAATTTGCTAACCGAACCGCGCGCGTAAAGAGTTTTCAGATATTGGTCGCTCATGCCGGGATACAATGCCAGTTGATCGCTTTCATGCAACTGCCGCCAGCGCTTGAAAAACATAAAAAAACGGTAACGGCTGGAAGCGCCCAACCGGTCATAGCGCGGATAAAAACCGATCTCTTTCACCGTTTCAGTCCTTCAGTAAAATACATTTGCAATGCTTTATCACCCGGATGAGCTTCAACGCCCTGCCCGGTATCGGACGCATACAGTTTACTGCTCGCCCAACTCCACCGAACGCTTGAATGCAGCCAGTTCAGCTTCGACCACCGCGCTGCCAAAACCTTTAGCTGCCAGATGATTGACCGCGCAAATCGTAGATCCGCCCGGCGAACAGACTTGATCGCGCAACTCAATGGGGTGAGTATTGCAATTCAAAACCATTGCCGCCGCGCCGCGCACGGTTGCGGCCGCCAACTGTTGAGCCAGATTCCGGGGCAGCCCCAGCGTAACTCCGCCATCAGCCATAGCCTGAATCAGCTCATACACATAAGCCGGCCCGCAGCCGGAAACAGCAGTAACCGCATCAAGTTGTTTTTCCGGCAACTCAAAAAAATCACCGATACTGCTCAATATTCGCTGCGCCAATTCCCGATCGCTGCCGGTGGCAGATTCGGTCAACGAGTATGCGCCGCATCCCTCGCCCAGCAAAGCGGGCGTGTTGGGCATTACCCGTACGATCCGCGACGCGCCGGTCAACGCACCGAGCTTTTCCAATTTGACTCCGGCCACGATCGAAATGATCAATTTATTTTTCAAACGGCCATTCAAAGGCAGCAGCGCCTCGGCCAAATATTGCGGTTTGACCGCCAACACAACAGCATCGCAAGCATCGGCCATAGCTTCCGGTTCAGCACAAGCGCGAGCGCCTACCGCTTTAACAAAGGCCTCCGCGGCTGCGCTTGAGCAATCATAAAAGAGTATATCTTCAGAATCAAATTCACTTTTGACCATACCGCCGGCAATCGCACTTGCCATGCGTCCGGCACCCAAAAAACCGATTTTCATTTTTTCACCTGTATTTATGTTAGAATAATTCAGTTAATTGCACCACAGCAACCGCGATTGCGGCTACATAAAGATAACACCCGAACCAGCCCAGCTTGCCTTTTTTCAGCATGGCGATCAAACCGGCCAGCGAAGCATAACCGACCACAGCCGCGACAATAAAACCGCAGCCGAAAAGCGCCCAGTCCTGTTCCATTGCGCCGGCGCTGTTTTCTTTAAGCATATCGGCCAGCTCCAAAACAGCCGCCCCGCCGATCGCCGGAATCGCCAGCAAAAACGAAAATTCTGCGGCATCCGCTTTGCGCAATTTGCTTAATACCCCCGCCGTGATCGTACTGCCGGAGCGGGAAATACCGGGTGTGATCGCCATCGCTTGAGCGCAACCGATCAGCAAAGCCTGCTTCAAGCTCATCTTTTCGCAGGGATCACCGGCATCTTCCGGTTCATCCGCAGGCTTTTTCCACGGCACCCCAAACACGGTCAGCAGCATCGTACCGGTAATCAAAAAACCGGCAGCCGCTACCCACGGCGAAGAAAATATCACCTTATCCAGCTTGCAAGCCTTAAGCGTTACCCCGACTGCCGCCGCCGGCACACTGCCGATGATCACCAGCCAGATCAACCGCCGTCTGGATTTTTCCAGCAATATACTCAAGATGCGCCGGAAATAAAAAACCAATATTGCCAGCAGCGTGCCGCTGTGCAGCACCACATTCAGTGTCATATTGTCTTCGGCATCAAAACCGAACCAATCGCCCAGCACCAGCAAATGGCCGGACGAGCTGACAGGCAAAAACTCGGCCACGCCTTGCGCCGCAGCCAGAATAATTACCAGAAGATATACGTTCATATTTATTTTATTACCTTATTTTCAGTACCACGAATCAGAACTGTTATTTTGAACATTGCCATCCGGATCAATGACCTGAACCGGCTGCGGAGCTTGTCCGCTGATATTTTCGCCGGTTGGATCGTTGCTCTCCATGGCATTGGTTTCGTTCAGTTCGAACTCATCCGGTGCTTGATTTTCCTCTTGAACGGCAACACTTTCTCCGGCAGTTGTCTGACGGGTAAAAATACCGCGCAGTTTCAGTTTGCCGAGCAAGTCGATATCCCGGCTGATCAGCATGGGATTTATCAACAGAAAAAATATCACAGCCAGAATGGCCGCAATCAGGAGCAACATCCCCAACCGGGCACCGCACCCGATTTTTTCTACGACAGGATCAGCTTCTTCACTCATAATTGACCATCTTTCGGGGATTTTTTGCTGCGTATCTGCCCTATGGCAGTCCGGCGCGTGCGCTTTTCGCGTTCGTTCTGGCGCTTGCTTACCAGCTCCAGCAAATTTGATTCAAACCGGAAACCGCTGACCATAGCGTACCACTGACATTCCATAACTTCATCATCCCCCAGCGGAACGAAGCAATACTGCTCCTCGGCAGCCCGTCCCAGAATCACCTCACCATCGACCCACGCCAGCAAACTCATACCGGGGATCCATTCCCGCTTGTCCACAACTTCGATCAAAGCATCATAGTAGTCCGACCAGCCGAAATCTTTGCCGGGGGCTTTGACGATCACCACACCAAATTTGTTGGCTTTATCAAACCCGACCATGTGACGCCACGAAAATTCGACCAGCTTATCGCAACGGGCGTCAAAACGCAGCAGATCTTCGATCTTGACCACAGGTATCTTGACCTCGGCCGGCTGGGCACCACCGCAAAATGGCGTTGCTCCATCCCGGAACATAGTTACGCCGCCAGGCATCTGGTTGTCTTGACTGGAAGTATTGTAAGAAACCGGATTTTCAGTTTCCATACCGGGCACGACCTGCCACAATTCCGAAACATTACAGTCAAATATTGCCGCCAGCCGTATGGCTTCGGTGGGCGTGGGTTGAGCATTAAAACTGTTTTCCAGCATCATTAAAGTATCTGCCGGAATGGCACTCATTTCCGCAAGTTGTTCGATCGAAAGCCCCCGCTGGGTGCGGGATGTGCGGATAAAATCGTTCAGCGGCGACCGTAATTCTTCATCGCCGGAACGTATGCGGCTCAAACAATCCCGCAACTCGGCACACTCGCTGCGGTCCAGCGAAAGTTTTGCCATAATAACATCCAGCTGCTTGAGGTTGGGACTGATTTTGCCGGAAAGCATCTGGCAGACAGCCGATGGCGACAAATCAAGTGCTTCGGCAAGATCCAGCTGCCGCATACCGGCATTTTTTATATGCCGCTTCAGCAATTTCCCGAAATGCTCTTTGAGGGTTGCTGTACTCATAGAGTGAAAAACTCCTGTTTAAAACTCTGACACTATTTTTTTACACAGGACAATATAATCTATAATTTAAACACTTGCCACGAAAAAATGTATTTTTTTGTTAATTTTTCGTGCTTTTTCAGTTTTTTTTACAAATTTCCGCATCAAAGATCCTGACAGATATGTTTTTCCCAGACCGCCCCCAGCGCTTTGCGGCGCTCATAGACTTTTTGATACGCCTCGTAATTTTCCGGCTGCGGGGTATAGATTTTGCGGAAACCGCTGTTCATCAGTCTGGAAGCAGTGTTCAAATCCGCATATTCCCCGGCTGCAGCGGCTCCGATCATAGCCGCCCCCAGGGCGCAGGACTGGCTGGTTTTGGCCACTTTTATCGGCATATTGAACACATCTGCCAGCATCTGCATTATAAATTCAGATTTTACGCTGATACCACCGACAGCAGTAATGCCTTTTATTGCAATGCCGGAATGCTGAAAATGATCAAAAATCGCCTTGCTGCCCATGACCGTGCTTTCGATCAAAGCCCGGTAGACCATGGCCGGAGTTGTTCCCAGATTCAGGTTGGCAATAAGCCCGGTCAGGTGCGAATTGGCAAACGGAGTACGCCGGCCATTGAACCAATCCAGAGCAGTCACGCCGACTGCTCCGATCGGCAGGGCTGCAGCATCGCGTTCCAGACGCGACAGATCCACTTGCCCGGCATATTCCAGAAAGTTTTTGAACCAATTGTATATATCGCCAAAAGCCGCCTGACCGGCTTCAAATCCGGTCAACCCCGGCAGCACAGAACCATCGACCTGCCCGCAGATACCCTCTATACATGCATGCGGATCTCCGGCCGCCAGAATATCGCAGGTGGATGTTCCCAATACCTTGACCATTTCGCCGGGAGTTATACCGGCCCCGACCGCTCCGACATGACAATCTATGGCCCCGGCCCCGACTGCAGTATCATCACGCAGTCCCAGTTCAGCGGCCCATTCCGGAGCAAGCGTTCCCACCCGGGTGCCGGCCGTAACCGTGTTACGGTAGAGTTTATCACGCCAGCCGGCCAGCAACGGATCGACTGCAGTCAGAAAATCCTCATCCGGCAGCCCGCCCCACATTTCATGCCACATGGCTTTATGACCGGCAGCGCAGCGGCTGCGGAAAATCTTTTCCGGGCGGGTGTTGCCGGTAAGGACTCCGCTTATCCAGTCGCAATGCTCAACAAAACTGCACGCGGCTTCTCTTACGGCCTGATCATTACGCAATACATAGAGCAGTTTACTCCAAAACCATTCGCATGAATAATTGCCGCCGGAATACATCCGGTGATCTATTTTCCAACGGGATGCAGTGTGGTTGATACTCTGTTCCTCGGCCATAGCGGTGTGATCTTTCCACAATATGAACATGGCGTTGGGGTTGCTGCTGAATCGTTCGTGCATGGCCAGCGGCACGCCATGGTCATCCACAGCACACGGAGTAGATCCGGTGGTATCAACTCCGATACCGGCCACCCGGTCTGCATCCTGCCCCTGCAGTACCGCTCTTATGACCTCGGTCATGGTTTCCAGATAATCCCGGGGGTGCTGGCGGAAACAATATCGTGCGGCATCGCAAAACATCTTCCGGCTCCAGCGCGGATAGTTCCGGACCGCTTCGGCTATTTCATTACCATGAGCATCCACCAGCAACGCTCTTACACTGTCTGAACCGAAATCAAGTCCGATAAAAATCTTATCCATATTTCTGCCTTGAGCTGTAATTCACTGACCTGTCGAATGTTTTTTTATCCGGATTAAAATAGCATACTCCAACAAAAATACAAATTCAGCGGTGTAAAAATGCTGCAGGATCAAACTTGCTGAATGTTTATGTCTGTCCAGTACCCGCCGTAAACTGGCACTGCAGCGGCAAAAACCGGAAAGATTTCGACTTTTTTCCCGGTACAGACTTGTTAAAATCGTGTTGGCAAAGTATATTACATAATGTATTTATGTATTCTGAACAATAAAGGATCAAGGTAATATGGATAAAGTCATTGCTATTGATGGGCCGTCGGCCTCCGGGAAAAGCACTCTTGCCCGGACGCTGTCGGAAAAACTCGGCATACCTTATATCAACACCGGCAGTATGTTCCGGGCCACGGCACTGGCTGCTCAAAAACGCAATATTGCCTGGGATGACGAAAAAGCGCTGCAGGATATGCTCCGCACTGTTACCATGGAATACAAGGTCAACAGCAATGGCGAATTTGAACTTTTTTGCGATGGCGAATTTCCCGGCGAAGCCCTGCGCAGCGCCGAAATCGCCGCCGGAGCCAGCAAAGTCGGCACCTGTCCGGCGGTACGCGAAGAACTCAAAAACCAGCAGCGCCGGATGAGCGCGATCGGCTGGATCGTTATGGAAGGCCGCGATATCGGCACAGTGATTTTTCCGGATGCTGAATTCAAATTTTTCATCACCGCTTCGCCGCTGGAACGCGCCCGCCGCCGACTGGCCCAGGAAGGCGACAAAGCCGGCGGTACGCTCGAAGAAGTGGCCGCCGCCATTGCCGCACGCGACGAGCAGGACAGCAACCGTGCCGTTGCCCCGCTGAAACCGGCCGCCGATGCCGAGCTGGTCGATAACAGCAATATGACTTTGGAAGAAACTTTTAACTACATATACAACAAGGTGAAAGATGCCGTACTTTGATTGCTCTTACCGGGTGCCCTATGCCGACACCGATCAGATGCAGGTGGTTTATTACGCGAACTATCTGGAATATTTTGAACGCAGCCGTACTGAAATGCTCCGCTCCATCGGATTTCCTTACTCGGAAATGGAAAAAATGGGATTTTTTCTGCCGGTGCGCGAAGCTAACGTTACCTACCACTCCAGCGCGTGCTACGATGATCTCCTGACTTTGCGTTCTTATGTCAGCGAAGCCCGCGGCGCCCGGCTGGTGATCGTCAGCGAAGTATTGCGCGGCGACGAACTGCTGGTTTCCGGCTCGGTAACTTTGTGCTGTATCAACAGCGAACACAAAGTGACCCGGCTGCCGGCAAAACTGCTGGAAGCGGTCAAATTGTTGAGCAAAGATTGAAAAGGATTTTTTTATTATGAGCGATTTTATCGAAGCATCTGAATTATATTTTATGCAGTTCAAACCGCTTTACATGCAGCGTATCTGGGGCGGGAATTTGCTCCAGAAAACCTTGAACCGCAGCGACATGCCCAAACTTGAACCCAATGCCGAACCGATCGGGGAATCGTGGGAAATAACCGACCGCAGCGATGCTCAAAGTGTAGTAACCGATGGTCCGCTGGCGGGCAAAACCATGGAAGAACTTATCCGGCACTATACCCAGAATCTGCTGGGCGGCTTGTGGAAAGGCGGACGTTTCCCGCTGCTGGTAAAATTTATCGACGCCGGTCAGCGCCTCTCTTTGCAAGTCCATCCGGATGAAGCCTATTGCCGGACGGCCAACGACGGCGCTGAACCCAAGACCGAAATGTGGTACATTGCCGATTGCGAACCGCACGGCGAAATTCTGGCCGGCTTGACGCCGCGCGCCACCAAAGATCAGTTGATCGCCTCGCTGGCCTCGCCGCAAGCGGCAGATCTGCTGCAGCGTTTTCCCTCGCACGTCGGCGACAGCTACTTTATTCAGGCCGGCACCGTTCACGCTATCGGCGGCGGTAATCTGATTTTTGAGATCCAGCAGAACAGCGACACAACCTACCGTATCAGCGATTGGGGACGGGTGGATAAAAACGGCAAACCGCGGGCGCTGCATCTGGAACAGGGGATCAAAGCGATCGGTTTTTCCAACCGGGTTTCGCCACGGATCCCGGCCGTGATCGGCGAAACAACTTTCAACCGTAAATTTCCGCTGGTCGACCGCCATTGCTTCAAGGTCGATTGTCTGCGATTGGTGGAAAATCAGCCGGAAAACACCGGCGGAGTCAACGGCAGTTTCCATCTGCTCAGCGTAATGAAAGGCAGCATAAAACTGCATCGGGCCAACGGCCAGACACTGACGCTTGAGTTTGGCGACAGCGCATTGGTTCCGGCAATTTGCGGCAATTACCGGATCGAGCCGATAAACGGTCCGGCCACCGTATTGAAAAGCTATTTGGCATAAATTTATAAAATTAAGATAATTGAGGTATAAACAAAATGTCTGACTTCAAATTTATTCTTGACCTTGAAAATCATCTCAAGGCGGAATTCCCCGGCAAAGCGCCGGAAAACTGGCACATCGCGCCCGAAAAATGCCCCGAAACCATGGAAGGCGAACTGACGATCAACGTATTCCGTTTTGCCCGCGTATTCGGACAGGCTCCGGACAAACTCGCCGGAGTGATCGCTGAATATCTGACTTCTCACGCTGACGTGCAAAAGGTCGATACCGTCAAGGCGTTTATCAATATCACGCTCGAACCGGCAGCGCTTTACCGCGACACCGTGCAGGATATTGCCGCACTGCTGGAAAATGTAAAGCTGCCGGCGGCCGAACGCAAAAAGATCCTGATCGAATTTTCCGCGCCCAACACCAACAAACCCCAGCATCTGGGCCATGTGCGCAACAACACTATCGGTCAGGCGACCGCCAGTATGCTTGCCCGGGTGGGACACGATGTCATTCCGATCAACCTGGTCAATGACCGCGGCATCCACATCTGCAAATCCATGCTGGCCTACGAACGCTTCGGCGAAGGCGTTACTCCCGAAAGCGCGGGGATCAAGGGCGACCATCTGGTCGGCAACTTTTATGTAAAGTACGCCAGCGCACTTTCGGAACAGATCAAAGAGCTGCGCGCGGCCCGTCCCGATCTGGCCGATAAGGATGATGACGCACTCTTCCTCGAAACCGAAATCGGCGCCGCCGCCCAGGAAATGCTCCGCAAGTGGGAAGCCAACGATCCGCAGGTCCGCGAATTGTGGCAGAAAATGAACTCGTGGGTGTTGAAAGGTTTTGACGAAACCTACCGCCGGTTGGGTATTGAGTTTGCCCACACCTATCTGGAAAGCGAAACCTATCTGCTGGGCAAGGATCTGATCGCCGACGGCCTGAACCGCGGTGTATTCAGCAAGCGCGAAGATGGTGCCGTGATCGCCGATCTGGGCAAACTGGGCAAAAAAGTGGTATTGCGCTCCGACGGAACCAGTGTTTACATTACGCAAGATATTGGTACAACGGTCAAGAAATATAAAGATTACACTCCCGAAGAACAGATCTGGGTGGTGGGCGACGAGCAGAATCTGCACTTCCAGATGCTCTTTGCCATTCTGAAATTGCTGGGGTTCGAGTGGTCGGATAAACTCTCGCACCTGGCTTACGGTATGGTCAATCTGCCCAGCGGCCGCATGAAGAGCCGCGAAGGCACCGTGGTCGATGCCGACGATTTGTGCGATGAAATGGCCAATCTGGCCTACACCGCGTGCAAAGAACGCGATAACAACCAAACCGACGATGCCGAACTGCGCGAACGTGCCGAAATCATCGGGCTGGGCGCCTTGAAATTCATGCTGTTGAAGTTCAACGCCAAAACCACGATCATGTTTGACCCCTCGGCTTCGATCCGCTTTGAAGGCGATACCGGCCCGTATGTTCAGTACGCCTGTGCGCGTATTGCCTCGATCGGCCGCAAAGCTGCCGAACGCGGTCTGGATATAAGTCAGGCGGCCGACTGGAGCTTGCTTACCAACCCGGCAGAAAAAATGCTGGCATTGGATTTGAGTTTCTATCCGGCGGCTGTGCAGCAGGCGGCAGGCCGGCGTGATGCTTCGGGTCTGGCAGAATACCTGTTGAACCTCGCCAAGAGTTTCAACCGCTTCTACCGCGAATGCCCGATCCTGGCGGCCGAAACGCCGGAACTGGTCTGCGCCCGCGCCCAGCTGGCCGAACGCACCCGCCAGGTATTGGTCGATGGACTCAACACCATGACGATCAAAGTGCCGGAAAGCATGTAAAAATACAGAACTATTTTTACGATCCAATTGTCATACATCAAGCACCCCGAGTAATCAGGGTGCTTTTTTCAGGTATTTGCCCCGGAAGATCCAGCCAATAACCAAAAAGCAGAAAAATACTTGAAAAAATACGAATTTATGATATATTAAATGTGTGATGTTATGTAAAAAAAAACGGATATGCTCAACCCATATCCACAAGACAAAAAGGATTGTAAAGATGGCGAATAAAAAAAACGCCGCTGACGCTGCTGTGAAACGACGGCGTGTAGTGTTGACTGCAGACCTCGGTCCCGGTAAAACTGTCAGTATTGCCGGTAACTTCAACGACTGGGATCCTGCGGCCAAACCGATGCTGGATAAAAATGGTGATGGAATTTACCGCTGCACATTGCTGCTCAAGCCCGGCTCTTACGAATACAAGTTCGTTATCGACGGAGTTTGGTGCGTAGATACCAGCAATCCCAATTTTGCCCCCAACGATCTGGGAACACTCAACAGTTTGCTGATCGTGGAATAAGGATTTCTATTATGCAAGACAAAACTCCGGATAAGTAAGTTACTGCTTTACCGGAGTTTTTTTTATTCAACCAACATTCAGGATAACCCAAGATGAACAATTCGCTCAAACTTTTCAATGTAGCGCCGTCCGTTCCGAACGAGCTGCGTTTTATGGAAGAACTCTCCTACAACATGTGGTGGTGTTACCACCCGGAAGCCCAGGAGCTTTTTGAACGCATCGACCCGATGCTCTGGCAGGAAGTCGAAGGCAACACCCGTTTGTTTATGAGCCGTCTGCCGCAAGGCAAACTGGAAGAACTGGCCAAAGACCCGCTTTATGTAAAAGCGCTGAAAAATGTGGAAAACGCGTTCCGTCAGGATGTGCAGATCAGCAATATCAGCGACCGCAAAGTGGCGTACTTTTCCATGGAATTCGGTATTCACGAAAGTGTACGCATCTTTTCCGGCGGGCTCGGCGTGCTGGCCGGCGACCATCTGAAAGCCGCCAGCGATCTGCATTTGCCGCTGGTCGGCGTGGGCTTGCTCTATCATCAGGGGTACTTCCGACAGGTGCTGGACAGCAACGGCTGGCAGCAGGAACGCTACCCGGAAAATGAGATCCACAATATGCCCATCACCCGCGCACTCGATCAGCAGGGCAACGAAGTAACAATCACCATTCCGCTGGCCGACCGCGAAGTCAGCGCCGCTGTGTGGGTACTCAATGTCGGCAACGTGCCGCTGGTGCTGCTGGATACAGAGATCCCGCAGAATCCGCCGGATCTGCGTTCGCTGACCTGGCGACTTTACGGCGGCGATACCCGTAACCGTATCCAGCAGGAACTGCTGCTGGGCGTAGGCGGTTACAAAGCGCTGGTCGCCATAGGCTGCACGCCGGAAGTCTGCCACATGAACGAAGGTCATGCGGCGTTCCTCTCGCTGGCCCGAATCGAACACCTGGTCAAAGAATTCAAATACGCCCCCGATACCGCGCTGGAAGTGGTTTGGCGCAGCAACGTCTTTACCACTCACACTCCGGTTCCGGCCGGTAACGAAGCCTTTGACTTCAACGTGGTGCGTCCCTTTGTGGCGCCGCTGTGCGCACGCGCCGGAGTGGATGTGGAACGTATGCTCAAGTGGGGCGTTCCGATCGGCGAACGCAACAGCAGCACACAAATGTCGATGACAGTGCTGGGGATGCGTCTGGCCAACTTCAGCAATGGCGTAAGCAAACTGCACGGCGAAGTCGCCCGCCAGATGTGGAAAAATCTCTGGCCGGGCCGCGCGCTGGACGAAATTCCGATCAAACACATCACCAACGGTATTCACCCGGCATCGTGGATCTCCAACCGCAAACGCACATTGTTTGAACACTACCTGCCCGGTAATTTCCTTTTGAGTCCGAACTATGAAAAACTGCGGCAGCGGCTGGATCAGATCCCGGATTATGAACTCTGGACGGCTCACGAACTCTGCCGCCAGAGTCTGGTGCGCTACACCCGCCAGCGTTTGCAGAAATCTTTGAAATGCGTAGTAACAAATCCGGATGAAAACAGCAATCCGTCGATTCTTGATCCGCACATTCTGACCATCGGTTTTGCCCGTCGTTTTGCAACTTACAAACGCGGCACGCTGCTGCTGCGCTACCGCGACCGGCTGCTGCGGCTGCTGCGCAACAATACTACTCCGGTGCAGTTCATTTTTGCCGGTAAGGCCCACCCGGCGGATGACAACGGCAAACGACTGATCCAGGAATTGGTGCAGTTTGCCCGCCAGAATGGTATTTCGCACCGGCTGGTGTTTCTGGAAGATTACGACATCGGCATGGCCCGCAAACTGGTTCAGGGGGTCGATGTATGGCTGAACAATCCGCGCCGCCCGCAGGAAGCCAGCGGAACGTCCGGCATGAAAGCCGCGATCAACGGCAGTTTGAATTTGAGTATTCTCGATGGCTGGTGGGACGAAGCCTACGCACCCGGCAACGGCTGGGCCATTCCTGGCAACGAAAATTACCAGAACCCCGATGACTGCGACAACTTTGAAGCCCAGGAACTCTTCAATCTGCTGGAAAACGAAGTAATCCCGCTCTTCTACGAACGCACCAACAACGATCTGCCGACCCGCTGGATCCGGATGATGAAAAACGCCATCGCCATGGGTCTGGGAATGTTTTCAAGTTTGCGTATGGTCGAAGAATACCGCGATATGTTCTACACTCCGGCCATGCTCAATTACGAAAAAATCAGCGCCAATAACGCTGCCAGCGCCGCGGCTTTGGTGGAACAAAAGCGCCGTCTGCAGGAAAATTTCCCCAAGATGAGTATTGAACCGCCGCAGGTCGAAGGTGATCTCAAAGGCGATATCCACGTTGGCGACAGCTTCAAAGTACGCGTAAAAGTCTATCTTGCCGGCCTCAAGCCGGAAGATGTGGCAGTGCAGATCTATACCGGTAATGTCAACGTGCATAACGAAATCATCACCAGTCAGAGCTGGAATATGCAAGTCAGCGAAGATTTGGGCAATGGCAATTACATTTATGAACATCAGATGGAGTGCAAGAGTTCCGGCCGCTTCGGACTGACCGCGCGCATCACCCCGGTGGGTAATGAGTGGAGCAACAGCGTACCGGGATTTATCTGCTGGCCGCAATAATAAAACCATCAAGTTAAGGATCAATTATGGCCAAGGTAGTTATTAAACCGAAAAAGAATAAGAATCCGCGTATTCTGGTAGTAACGCCCGAAATAACGTATCTGCCGGAAGGCATGGGCAATATGGCCAACCACCTGAAAGCCAAGGCCGGCGGGCTGGCGGATGTTTCGGCCTCGCTGGTGTCGGCTCTCTACCGGCAGGGGGCTGATGTACATGTGGCGCTTCCGGATTACCGCCAACTGTTCAAAGTTGATGTAAACCATCTGGTCAGCAAGGAGTTGCGCATGTATTTGGCCGGATTGACAGACAATCGCGTGCATTTGGCCGAAGACCGCATCTTTTACTACCGCGACCGGGTCTACTCAAGCTACAGTGCCGAGAGTATGCTCGTAGCGCTGGCTTTTCAGCGGGAAGTTATCAACAATATCATCCCCAAAGTCAATCCTGACTTGATCCATTGCAACGACTGGATGACCGGTTTGATCCCCGGCATGGCCCGCCGGCTGGGGATACCGTGTCTGTTCACCGTGCATAACATCCATACGCAAAAGACCACTCTGGCCCAGATCGAAGACCGGGGTATCGACGCTGCGGCGTTCTGGAAAGAACTCTATTATGACCGGATCCCGCAAAATTACGAAGAAACCCGCAACAGCAATATGGTCGATATGATGGCCAGCGGGATCTTCAGCGCTCACTTTATCAACACGGTCAGCCCCACTTTTCTGGAAGAAGTGGTACAAGGCTGGTTTGATTTTATTCCTCCGGCAGTGCGCGGCGAGATCCGCGGCAAATATCATGCCGGCTGCGCATCGGGTATTCTCAATGCGCCGGATGAAAATCAAACGCCGGAAAAAGACCCCGCGTTGCCGGAAAATTACAATTCGAGCAACCATCGTACCGTCAAACGGCGGCTTAAAACGTTGTTCCAACGCAAGGTCGGACTGCGCGAAAATCCGGATGCTCCGATCTTTTTCTGGCCGTCGCGGCTTGACCCGGTGCAGAAAGGCTGCCAGCTGCTGGCCGAAGTGCTTTTCCACACCATTGCCCGCTATCACCACAAAGATCTGCAAATTGCCATCGTGGCCAACGGATCTTACTTTGAAGTCTTTGAACGCATCCGCAATATGCATAACATTGGCGACAAACTGGCCGTGGTGCCGTTCAACAATGATCTCTCGCAGTTGGGTTATGCGGCCAGTGATTTCATGCTGATGCCCAGTTTGTTTGAGCCTTGCGGTCTGCCGCAGATGATCGCGCCTAAATACGGCTGTCTGCCGGTGGTACACAATACAGGCGGCTTGCACGATACGGTGGAAATGCTGGATACAGTTCAACATCGCGGCAACGGATTTATCTTCAACGATTACGATGCCCACGCCCTCTCCTGGGGAATCGACCGGGCCATGGATTTTTATTCGCAGCCGGAAGATGTGCGTGAGCGCGAGATCGCCCGCATCATGGACGAAGCCGCCCGCCGTTTCAACCACGATGTTACCGCACAAGCGTATATCCGTATTTACGAAGAAATGCTCCAATGTCCGCTGGTCGTGGACAGGGATTGATCGCTTATGGCCTTTGCCCAACGCCCCTACCCGCTGACGGTAACGCCGCTGACAAGTGATCCGTTTTTAGCTCCGTACCAACATATTCTGGATCGCCGCAAGCAGAAAATTGCGGCGACCCGGCGCAACCTTACCGGCAGCGCGGCCGGATCGCTGGCAAAAAAAGCAGCCCGCAACCACGAGTTTTTCGGGCTGCACCGGATTGGAAAAAAGTGGGTATTCCGGGAGTGGGCGCCGGCGGCAAAACGGATTTTTCTGGTCGGGGATTTTTCCAATTTTGAAGAAGCGGATCAGTTTGCACTGCAGCCGGTAAATACGCCCGTCGGCAGCTGGGAAATAGTGTTGCCCGGCAATACGCTTGCGCATAAAATGCACTATTGTCTGCATATATATTTTGCGGACGGCACCATGGGTGTCCGTTTACCGGCCTATGCTGAATATGTGGTTCAGGATCCGGTCAGCAATATTTTTACCGCTATGGTCTGGGAACCGGAGCAAAAGTACACTTTTCAGTACCCCCGCCCTGCCCGCACGGATGAAATATTGATTTACGAAAGCCATGCGGGAATGGCCCAGGAAGATGGCAAGGTCGGCTCTTTTAACGAGTTTACGGAAAAAATCCTGCCGCGGATCGCCGCCGGCAATTACAATACGATCCAGCTTATGGCAGTAATGAGCCACCCCTACTATGGAAGTTTCGGCTACCATGTGGCCAATTTTTTCTCCATATCCAGCCGCTTCGGCACGCCGGAAGATTTCAAGCGTCTGGTAGATACCGCCCATGGTCTGGGACTGCGCGTGATCATGGATGTGGTTCACTCCCACGCAGTACGCAACGAAGTTGAAGGGTTGGCCCGTTTTGACGGCACCCGCGAGCAGTATTTTCATGCCGGCAGCCGGGGCGAACACAGTGCGTGGGATTCGCTTTGTTTTGATTACGGCAAACCGGAAGTGCTGAAGTTTCTGCTTTCCAATCTGAAATTTTATCTGGAAGAATACAATCTGGATGGGTTCCGTTTTGACGGTGTAACCAGTATGCTTTATACACATCACGGTCTGAATAAAGTTTTCAGCAGTTACGATGATTACTTTTCAGATGATGTCGATGAAGATGCTTATACCTATCTGGCACTGGCCAACACGCTGATCCACGAAATAAATCCCGATGCCATTACGGTTGCAGAAGATGTCAGCGGGATGCCGGGGATCGCAGCAAAAGTCGAAGAAGGCGGGGCCGGGTTCGATCTGCGTATGGCTATGGGGGTAACGGATCTGTGGTTCAAACTGTTCGATCAACCGGATGAAAACTGGGATATTGCCGGGCTTTTTTATGAATTGACCAACCGCCGCAGCGATGAACGCTGTATAAGCTATGTGGAGTGCCACGATCAGGCTATCGTGGGCGGACAGAGCGCGATCTTCCGTCTGGCCGGCAGCGATATTTATACAAAAATGCGACTGTTTGATACTTCGGTGGTCGTAGAACGGGCTGTTGCACTGCATAAAATGATCCGGCTGGCGACCGCAGCGGCCGGCTGCAGCGGATATTTGAACTTTATGGGCAACGAGTTCGGCCACCCGGAATGGATCGATTTTCCGCGCGAGGGCAACAACTGGAGTTATCATTACGCCAGGAGGCAGTGGAGTCTGGCGGATAATCCGGAGTTGTTTTATCACTGTCTGGGAGAATTTGACCGGATCATGCTCCAAACACTCACCCGGTACGGTATATGGTCATCGGCGGTGCGGAAACTCAAACTCGACAACCACGACAAGATCATGGCGTTTGAACGCGGCGATCTGTGGTTTTTCTTCAACTTCAACAGTCAAACATCATTCACTGATTACGGCATCGAAGTCATGCCGGGGAAATATCAGCTGCTCCTTGACAGCGACGAACTGCGCTTCGGCGGAGCCGGCCGTTTAACTCCCGGACAATACTACTTTACTATGCCGGAACTGGATGGCAATATCTGCAAGCATGAGTTGAAACTTTATCTGCCATGCCGGACTGCAATGATTCTGAAAAAAATTGATTGAGGTGTTTTCTTTCAGATCAGCATGAACGATTTGATCAACCAGTCAAGACTGATGTCATTGGGCCTGATAAACCAGCACTCCAGCGCCGAGATCCATATCCAGCCGCCGGCTACCCAGCTGCACAGCAGCAGCAAACCGCCAATGGCAAAAATCGGAGCGGAGGCGCGTCGGGCCAGCGCCATCACCGCCTGATGCAGTGTATCATAATTTATATCCGCACAGCATGACACCGCACCAAAAGCCAGATTTCTCAACTTGCTTTTGATCAGAAGCAGTGTTATATGATCGGTCAAAAACAGCGACATAAGCGTTAAACCGTACCACAGCCACGATATGCTGCCGAAAATATGCAGACATAAAAGTTTATAAGAATCGTCCACACAAAAAAACACTATTTCGCCAATGAACATCAAATAAAATACCACCATTACCAGATAATACATAAAATATGGTGTATGATCCGGTATATTATGCAGCTGTTTGAAGCTCCGCCAATGTTTAGGCAGTTTCAGATAGCCGATCCATATCCACACAAAATTGACCACCGGAATCGCCATGGGTAAAGCATAAAACGCGGCCAGCCACGCCCGGTTTTTGCGGTCGGCCAGCAGCATGCTCCACTTTTGATAAAGCCACAGCGCCATACCCAAATTGCCCAATATGATCGCCGACGGAATCAAAAAAGCTGCTTTGGAACTGTAGATGATAGCGCCGCCGGATACTCCGGCAGAAAAAAGCGGCATAAAAACCAGCCACGCCCAATACATCCAAACTGTATGCTGCCAATACCAGTGCCGTGCCACCCAGGTTATCTCGCCGGCTGCCTTACTGGAACCAAGCGGCATCATCACTTTGCTGCCGACAACGCCGACCAGTGAATGAGCATCCAGCAAGCCGGCCGCCAAAAGTTTGCGCAAGGTTTTGCGGGTAAAAGGTCCGCGCCGCAACATACCACTGCGGCAGTAGAAAAGTTCTTGATTTTCCCTATTTGCGCCCATAATTCAAAAGCGTATTTCAGTCGAAAAATCATGCACAACACCACCGGAAGCATAAATCTTAAGGGTGAGTGTGTAAACACCGTTGGTGCCATTGCTGCGGATAGGATTGATGATGATTATTTCCGGCAATTCCAACTCATTTGCCCCCGGATCAACCGACAGCCGGAAAGACTCGTGCATTTCCATGCCGTCCAGCTCCAGCGATGCCATATACAGCACTTTTACCGGGGTATCGGTTTTCAGCAAGCCGGTAACAACGGCCCGTTCGCAGCCGCGTTCTTCATCAGCTTTGATCACGGTGCGGGCATTTAATTCATGGATTTCCAGATAATCGCCGATTTTTTTCAACATGTTATCTCTCCATGGTTTATTTTAATTCTTTTTGGCGCAATCCCTCATAGATCCCCAAGGCTACCGAATTGGCCAAATTCAAACTGCGGTTGAATTCGCCCGGCATGGGGATCGTACAAAGCTGTTCTGAATAACGCTCGTAAAATTCCTGCGGCAAGCCGTGTCCCTCATTGCCGAAAACCAGATAAAGCCCCTGCGGGTAATCGATCTGCCAGTAGCTTTTTTCGCCTTTGGTGGAAAAAAATCGCATTTCAGCATTGGGATTGCGCGACAAAAAATCTTCCCAATTTTCGTATTCAGTTACATCCAAATGCGGCCAGTAATCCATTCCTGCCCGACGTAAATGCTTGTCATCCAAGATAAATCCATAAGGTTTTATCAAATGCAGACGGCAATTGGTCGAAACACAGATCCGACCGATATTACCGGTATTTTGCGGAATTTCCGGCGCTACCAACACAATATTGAATTCAACATCCACCTTTGGCCAGCTCCCCTGCCCGGTAAGAACTGCGCACCAGCGGCGCACTGGCCACTTGCGCAAAACCGAGTTTTTTGGCATATTCTGCCCATTCGGCAAATTTTTCGGGTGTTACATATCTTTGCAGCGGCCAATGCGTATCAGAAGGCGGCAGATACTGCCCGATCGTTACGATCGACACACCAACTTCGCGCAAATCACGCAAAGTAGCTTCCACCTCTTCATCGGTTTCGCCCAACCCGACCATCAGACCGGATTTGACCGGGATCTTGCCATCGGCCAATTCGCTGGCTATCTTCAACACTTCCAGCGTACGGCGGTATGTTGCCACCGAACGGATACTGGCCGAAAGCCGTTCTACGGTTTCGACATTATGGTTGAACACCGTCGGACCGGCATCCAGCACCACCTTTATGTGGTCACGATTGGCGTGCAGATCCGATGTCAGAACTTCCACCTTTACATCCGGAATACGTTTTTTCAGCGCCCGGATCGTAGCTGCAAAATGTGCTGCGCCGCCATCGGGTAAATCGTCGCGGGTAACGCAAGTAACCACCACAAACTTCAGACCCAATTCTGCCGACGCTTCCGCCACCCGTTCCGGTTCGCCCGGATCAAGCGGTTCCGGGTGTGAGTTATGCGGCACGGCACAAAACTTGCAATTCCGGGTACAAGCATTGCCCATGATCAGATAAGTAGCAGTGGAGTGGTGAAAACACTCGCACAAATTCGGACATTGTGCGCTGGCGCATACCGTGTGCAGTTTGAGCCGCGACATAAGCTCGCGGACTTTTTCCCGATCATTACCAGGGGCTACCCTGATACGCAGCCAGTCCGGACGCGGAAGTTTTTTCCGCGGCAAAACTATCTCATCCATATCAATTCACGCAATCACTCAAAACTACACTTATATTGCTGCCCCCAAACGCAAAACTGTTGCTCAACGCATGTTTGAGTGTAACATTTTCGCGGGTGCTGCGCACCAGATCGGCCCAGTCAAATTCCGGTTCGGGATTATCCAGATTGATTGAGGGCGAAAGGAATTTGTGTTCCATCATCAGCGAGGTAAAGATCAATTCCACCGAGCCGGTTGCACCGATCATGTGCCCGGTCTGCGACTTGGTACTGTTGATCGCAACATTCGAGCCGAACACCGCTTTGATCGCATCCATTTCCACCGGGTCGCCGACTTTGGTCGCAGTCCCGTGGGTATTTACATAAGCTATATCATCAACGCTCAAACCGGCATTTTTTACGGCTTCGCGCATAACAGCTTCGCTGGCAGTAGCATCCGGCACGACCATATCTTTGGCATTGCTGTTGCTGGCACAACCGCTTACCATGGTGATCGGTTTGCTGCCGCGGCGTTTCATGCTTGCTTCGGATTCCATAACTACAAAACCGGCACCTTCGGCCAGCACAAAACCATCGCGGTCAACATCAAAGGGGCGGCTGGCTTTTTCCGGACAGGCATTGTACGCGCGCGACAGCGCCCGCGCCGCCGTAAATCCGAGGCACTGCACCCAGTCAAGGTTTTCCGCGCCACCGGCCACAACTATATCGTACAGACCGCTTTCGATCAGACGGGCGCCCTGCATGACGGCGATAGCCCCGCTGGAACAGGCCGCACTTACGTCGTAGCTTTCACCATTGAATCCGTAGTGCAAAGAAAGGTTTGCCACCGTCGAAGAAGGCATTACCCGTGGCACACACAAAGGCGATACTTCGCGTAATTTACCGGTAGTACAATAACCGCTGGTCATATTGTGTATCAGCGTAAAATAACTGCCGGCCACCCCTCCGATAAGCGCAATGCGCAAGTGCGGGATTTCATCCTTGCTGATTCCGGCTTCAGCCAACGCTTCACCGACTGCTTCGAGCGCAAAAAGAGCATTAGGCTGACAGAAGCGCAACTGCTTACGATCGTACTTGGAGGCGTCAGGCAAAACTTTGACCTTGCCGCCAACTTGAGATTCAAGATTATGCTCGATAAATTCATCGATTGCACAAATACCGCTGATACCACTGCGCAAACCAGCCACATTGGCGGCTTGACCGATTCCTAATGGAGTAACCAGCCCTCTCCCTGTAATGTACGCTCGCTTCATTACTTCTCTTCAGCCTCTGAATTTTTTCATCTTACCAGTCTGCACTGGCACGAGTTGTATATAATTATAAATCCATTCCCTGAAAAATGCCATTTTAAAGGGATTTTTTTCAGCTTTTTTTATCTTTTTCCGCCGCCGGCCGATCTCCGGTGGTGTACCGGACATTCACAAATTCCATTCTTGACGGATAAAATTCCAAATCCACATAGCCGGTTTCGCCGTTACGGTTCTTTTCCACAATCAACTTGGCTTCTACCGAAGCCCCCGGCGGCAGGTTTTTGGCCTGATCGCGGTCACGATGCAGAAACACCACCACGTCGGCATCCTGTTCGATCGAACCGGATTCGCGCAAATGACTCAACTTCGGCATGGTTGATGCTGTACCTTTTTCAACTTCGCGGTTGAGCTGTGCCAACACCATTACCGGTATTTGCAGTTCCTTGGCCAGCGATTTGATACCGCTGGAAATTTCCGATACTTCCCGCTGCCGGCTCTCTTCATGCCCGGAGCCTTGCATCAGCTGCAGGTAGTCGATCACGATCAGATCGATCTTGTGCTGGATCTTCATCCGCCGCGCTTTGGCCCGCAATTCAGCGATCGTCAAACCGCCGGTAGGGTCAATAAACAGTGGAGCTTCCCGTAAATTCTTCACTGCCCCGGCCAGACGCGGCATATCTCCATTCCGGAATGTTCCGTCGCGGAAATTACGCTCCGACATATCCGCTTCAGTACAGATAAGACGGGTGGAAATCTGTTCATCGGTCATTTCCAAACTGAACAATATCACCGTCTTGGGATTATTTTTCATCACAATATTGCGGATTATGTTCAATGCCAGCGCCGTTTTACCGATCGAAGGACGCGCCGCTACTACAAACATTTCACCGCGTTTCAAACCGCCGGTCATCTTATCCAAATCCGGGAAGCCGCTCATGATCCCCGGCTCTTCCTGCTTATTGATGATCCGTTCGATATGCTTGAAAGCATTCAGTGCGCTGTCTTTTACCGAAACGATCGACGTTGAGTCAGAATCTCCGCGCACTTTGTAAATTTCGTTTTCGATCTCGTTGACCAGATCCGCCGCATCCTTTTGTGCTTCGTAGCACTTGCGGATCGAATCGCTGCATACGTTGATCATACTGCGCAAGGTGTACAGATCGCGCAACATAACGCACCAACGTTCAAAATTATACGTCGATGCAATGGCATTTTCCAACTTTGCCAATTCCGGCAGACCGCCGCAACTTTCCAACTTGCCGCTTTTCTGCAATTCTGCCGAAAGCGCCAGCACATCTATGCCGGCAGCGTTTGAATCATACAAACGCATATAAGCCGCAAAGATCTCCCGGTGGATCTGCGAATAGAACGCAGCCGGAGTTCCCAGCAGCTCAACAACTTTGCTCCCGCAATAAGCGGGATCGCGCAGCATTGCTGACAATACTGCGCGCTCCACATCAAGATTGTGCGGGGACGGACGTTCCGCCACTGGCGAGGCAGCTTTGATCTGCCCATCCGTCCGTCCCTCCCGACCGGTTTGATAACGCGGTGCGGTTTTTTCGTCACTCATGGCAATCTCTCACCCCGAGCTTACGCACGCACAACGTTCACCTTGAGGTCAGCGGTCACTTCGTGATGCAGTTTGATCTGCACGGTGACTTCGCCGATCATCTTGATCGGGCTTTCGATGACCACGCGGGTGTGTTCGATCTGGAAACCGGCCTTGTTCAGGGCATCCGCCACGTTACGGGCAGTTACCGAACCGAAAAGCTGGTTGTCATCACTGGCCTGCATCGCGATTTCGATGGAGCTTTCCATCAGCTTGGCAGCCACAGCCTGGGCGGCGACGAGTTCGTCACGACGCTTGGCTTCGATTTTTTCCTTGTTGGCAGCCAGCACGCGCAGGATGCCGGGGGTGGCCTTGGCGGCATAGCCGCGGGGGATCAGGTAGTTGCGGGCATAGCCGGGAGCCACAACGACTTCAGCACCGGCCAGACCCAGATTTTCGACGTCCTGCAGCAGGATCAACTTAACATTGTTAGCCATGATTATTTCTCCTTGCTGTTTAACTTAGAAAACCAGCGCCGCAATACGGGCGCGCTTAATCGCAGTGGCCAGCATCTTCTGGTGATCCAGACAGGTACCGGTAATACGACGGGGCAGGATCTTGCCTTTTTCGGTCTGGAACTTTTTCAGCGTTTCGGCATCTTTGAAATCCAGAAAGTTGATCTTCGCTTCGCAGAAGCGGCAGACTTTCGGTTTGGCCGGCTGACGCCGACGGGAACTCTTCTTCAACATCGTGTAACCTCTCAAGTTTATCGTTTATAAATCTTTTTATGATCTTTTTTCAAACATCCGCATCAAAACGGTATATCGTCTTCGCCCGCGTCCGGATTGAACGCTTCCTGGGGCATCGGCGGCATACCGCCGGGCATCGGAGCTGACTGATAGGACGACATTCCCTGCTGCGGTGCAGGACGATTGTAACCGCCCTGATTTCCGCCCGGAGCAGCGTTGCGGTAACCGCCCTGCTGCGGAACATTGCCGTTCATATCATTCCCTTCGCGGCGGGCACCGACAAATTGAACATTGTCAGCCACCACCCGCAGACGGCTGGAACGGCGTCCGGTGGTTTTGTCTTCCCACTGATCGTACTGCAAACGGCCTTCAATCAACGCCTGCGAACCTTTGCTGAGATAACGCTGGCAGAGTTCACCGCTCTTGCCCCAAACGACAATATCCACGAAACACACTTCCTCGCGCGTCTGATTGTTAGACGTGAAGGTGCGGTTGATCGCAATGCCGAATTCACACACCGCAGCACCGCCGGGGGTGTAGCGCAATTCCGGTTCACGCGTCAGATTACCCATCAAAAATACTTTATTCAAAGGCATGATCAAACTCCTGTTTGCTGTTTCAGCTTCGAGCCTCAAACAATCTTGTTACCGGATAGCGGCAACCGCATCATCGGCGATGGGGGTCTGGAAGCAGGTAACTGCATTTTCCGGACGTTCGTCGATCACGGTCAGAATGCGCAGAACGCGTTCATCCAGCGCATACTGTTCTTTGATCAGATTGACTTTGTCTTCGGCCAATTCAAAGTGGAAGTCCCAGTAGATACCGGCCTTGCGTTTTTTGATCTCGTAGCTGAACTGCAGACGGCCCATGGCATCAGCCGCAGTGATTTTGCCGCCCCAACCTTCGATCAGGCTGCAGAATTCCTTGCTCAGAGCATTACCTTCGTCCTCAACCTTGCGAACGTCGAGGATAAACAGCGACTCGTACTTTTTCAAAATAATACCTCCTAAAAAAGTTTATTGAACTATTCAGTTTTGATACTCTCTTGGTCTGTTTTGATATTTTCCGCAGCTTCCGGCGCAGCATAACTCCACGAATTATACTCGTTCATTGCCTTGCCGACGCCGCAACGCAGCATCATTTCCAACGCCTTGCAGCCGGTTGCCAACTCGGCATCCACGGCCGGTTGTTCTTCGGCAGTAAAGCCGGAAAGAACATGATCCACCGTTTCGCGGCCATGCCCGATCCCCAAACGCAGCCGGGTAAAATCGCTCCGGTTGCCGAGTTCGGCTATGATCGAATCGATCCCGTGATGACCGCCGGAGGCGCCATTGCGCCGTATCCGCAAGCGGCCCGGAGCCAGATCCATATCGTCATACACTACGATCAGCTCCGCGGGTTCGATCTTTTCCTGCCGCATCAATTTGGCAACTGCCGTCCCGCTGTTGTTCATATACGTTTGCGGAAACTGCAGGATCAATTTGCTGCCGGCATAATTGCCGACGTAGCAAAAACTGTTGCAGGTGTGCTGTTTTTCCCAGCGCTCGGGGCGATGCTCCTGTAAAAATTTTTCCAACAGCATGAAACCCATATTGTGTCTGGTTTTGGCATATTCACCGCCGGGATTACCAAGTCCCACGATCAGTTTATACGCCATACTCACCTGCCTCACAGACCTGAAATTAAACTCTTACGCCCGGCAGAAGTCCAGATGCACGATCTGGCTCTTCATGTAGTTAATCTGGACGTCCATAACGCGAACCGCGATCTTTTCGCCATTCAGCACCAGCACCGCATCATCACCGGCACAGAGCTTGGCGCTGTCGAGTTCGCCGACCGATGCATAAAGCATCACATTTTCAGTACCTTTGCCGTACAACACAGCGGGAACCTGACCGTTTTTGCGGGCGCGCCCCATGGCGCCTTTGCCGGTTTCAGTTCTGGTGTTGACCATGATTTCCTTGCTCATTGATCCACTTTCCTTTTTTTTGTTCCGGCTGCCGTTCAATCCGACAGCCTTTGTTTATAAAAAAACTTTGGGTTGCTTTTTCAATTACGAGCGCACATCAAAAAGGCACGACACCGATTTGCCTTCGTGAATACGCATGATCGCTTCGCCCAGCAGCGGCGCGACCGAAACTACCTTGATACGGCCATTCAAGTCATCGCCCTGCGGCACTGCGTCGGTCGTAAAGAGCTGTTTGATCGCATCATTTTCCAACAGGGTCTTTTTACCCTTTTCGTTAAGCAGGCAGTGCGAAACCGCCGCGTAAACTTCTTTAGCACCAGCCTGTTTGAGCAGATTGGCCGCAGCACAAAGCGTACCGGCCGTACTGGTCAGGTCGTCAGTTACCACGCAAATTTTATCTTTGACATCACCAACCAGATGGCTGCTGGCAACCGAACTGCCCGACAAACGGCGCTTGGCCACCACGGCAAAACCACCGTGCAGCATATCGCAGTAATACATAGCCATCTTGGCACTGCCGCTATCCGGAGAAACCACCACCGGATCGGGCCCCAACACCTTGCGCAATTCCGGAACCAGAACCGGACGGGCATAAAGGTGATCCACAGGAATATCAAAGAACCCCTGGATCTGCTGTGCGTGCAAGTCCATAGAAATAATGCGGTCAACACCGGCAGCCACCAACAAATTGGCCACCAGTTTGGAAGTAATCGGAACGCGGGGGCGGTCCTTGCGATCCTGCCGGGCATAACCATAATACGGCAACACCGCAGTAATGCGGGCAGCCGAAGCACGACGGGCAGCATCAAT
>SUWA01000034.1 GCA_015061695.1 Lentisphaerota bacterium | reverse complement strand
ATATATCCGGCAAACTGCCCTCTCATGCGTTCGCGGCCCTGACCCGTCTTCGCATTGCTACGCCGCGGCAAGCCGGGCTGTGCGGCGTTCCGCCGCATGAGCTGTTGGCGGGCTATATTGTTCATAATACCAACAGCCCCTGTTCTGTATCAAACCAATATAATCATCAACCGAAGATCAGGTTGAATTTTTCGCTCAATTCTTTGAGTGCAACACTGTTGCGCAGCGGTATGACCTCGCTTTGCAGCAGTTTTATATTCGGTGCGGACGGCAGCACTTTGCTGATATGATCCCAATTCACATTGCCGCGTCCGGGCAGATTGTGTTCATCCTGCGCGCCCATGTTGTCATGCAAATGGCAAGTTACAATGTAAGGCAGCATTTTTTCGAGGATCCTGTCATCCCAGTCGGGCATGGCTTTGCCCATGGCCTGCCAGCCATCGTGCGCGCGGCTGCCGGAGTGATGCCGGCCGTTGTTCATAATATTGGCGTGGCCGGAATCAAAACAGAATCCCAAATACTCACTGGGGAATTTTTCCTTGAATCTTATCAGCATTTCGGGCGTATTGGTCTGCAGCCAGATATTTTCTATACACACTGTTACCTTGCACGCTTCGGCCTCCGGCAGAATAGCATCCAGCATCCGGAAAATCCGTTCGACGTGTTTTTCCAGCGGGAATTCCGGGAAGCGGTAGTCGTTGCCGACATGGATGGTCATGGTATCCACATCCATCAACCGCGCAATATTCAAATGCAGTTTGTGCCGCAGCACCAACAGGCGGTGTTCATCCTCAAACGGGCTGTTCATATCAATGGCCGGGCCAAACGGGGCGTGCGAATCCAGAAAACTCAATCCGGCTCCGGCAACTTCCTGCTGCAAAACTTCTGCAAAAGCCGGATCGCGCATGATCTGTCCCACCATCCGCTCGTTAAGCACCACATGTTTCATACCGTTGACTGCGGCTTCGCGCAGATAACTTTTGCGGACTCTTTCCGGATAAAAAGAGTAGTCCAGATAATAGGTTATGGGTAAAACTTTTTTCATTGCTCACCTTGCTGCTGCTGAAAAGCCCACTTGAAAGCCGACACCGTTTCTTTGACCGAAAGACTATTAAGGCACATATGCACCTCACTTTGCAGCACCTGCAGCCGGGGGCATGACTCCAGAAATCTGACCGTGCCGCCCCAATCCACGCTGCCGCTGCCGGGCTTGGTATGCTGATCACGAATGCCGTTGTTGTCATGCAAATGACAGTTGACCACATAAGGGCGCATCCGTTCCTGCCGCTGCAAAGTATCTTCCCACACCGGTTCGCCGCCCCAATTGCCTACGCCATGGAAAAGCCGGTGGCCATCGGTATCTTCATAAAAACGGCCCTTATCCATCAAATTGGCGTGGCCGCTGTCGTAGCAAAGCCCCAGATGGGGTGAATCGAATTTCTGCAC
Organism: Lentisphaerota bacterium; assembly: GCA_015061695.1. GTDB lineage: Bacteria > Verrucomicrobiota > Lentisphaeria > Victivallales > Victivallaceae > SIG78. The sequence continues at coordinate 26,248 of SUWA01000034.1, read as the reverse complement.
AATTTCCAGCAATATATCGGTAGTGGCAGTGCGGGCAAAAATATTTTCCACGCACATGATCACGCCGCACTTTCCGGCCTCATCGAGCAATGAATCAATTATCTGGCAGGCGCGGTCGATATGCTTACGGAAAGGTATATCCGGATAAAAACAGTCATTACCGACATGAAAAGTCATGGTTTTTACGCCCAACAGCGCCGCAATGTTGAGATTCATCTTATGCCGCAGCACCAGACTTTTGCGTTCGCGCTCAAAAACACAGTTGAAATTCCAATGTTCGTTGTAGGGGAAGTGCCCGTCGGCAAAACTCAATCCGAACTGCGCCATTTCCTGCGGCAGGGCCCGCATCAAATTGCGGTCGGCGATCAACTGCATCAGCAGCGGCGACGAAAGCACCAGATGCTTGACTCCATTGGCGGCAAATTCAGCAAAATATGCTTTGCGCAACGCTTCATCCACTTCGCAGAAGTCAAAAATATAACTTAACGGCAAATCATTTATCTGCATAAAATATCAAACTTCTTTCCTTATCCTGGGCGGACAAATTATCATGCAAAAAGCGTTTTGAATTTTTCCACCAGAGTTTTCATCGGCATACCATACCGGGTATATGCCACTTCGCTCTGGATCACCCGCAGCCGTGGCGCTGTTTTAAGCAGCCGCACGATCTTATCCCAATCCAGATTGCCGGTACCCGGCAGATCGTGCCGGTCGCCCATGCCGGTATTGTCATGCAAATGGCAGTTGACGATGTGCGGCAGCATCTTTTCCAGCGCGGCATCTTCCCAGGCAGGCATCATTTCCATACCCGCATTGCGCCAGTACCAGGTGGCATTGCCCTCGCCGTGATAGCGGCCGTGATCCATGATATTGGCGTGGCCGCTGTCGTAACAAAGCCCCAGATATTCAGTAGAAAATTTTTCGACCAGATGCACCAATACATCCGGCGTATTGGTGGGAGTCCAGCAATTTTCCAACGCCACAGTTACCTTGTTTTTTTCGGCTTCCGGCAGAATAGCATCCAACAGACGCTCCATGCGCTCAATATGCTTATTCAGCGGAATTTCCGGACAAAACTGATTATTGCCGACATGCATGGTGATCGTATCGACATTCATGTAAGCAGCGATTTTTATGTGCATTTGGTGGCGTAACGCCAGAATCGCAAAATCTTCCGGATAAGGGTTGTTAAGATCCAGTGAGTTGCCGAACGGGGCGTGAGAATCCACATAACTCAAATTACATTCGGCCACCTCTTTAAGCAGCTTATCGGCCACCGGCGGATCGCTGATGATCTTATTGATCATGCCTTCGGAAAGACATATATGTTCAGCGCCATTGGCAGCCATATCGCACAGCATCATTTTTCGGGCATACTCGTTGTCCGAAAAATGCACCCAGAAAGTCAAAGGCAGTTTGTTCATTTGTTTTTGCCTCCTTTTTTGCACATATCGGCAAATGTTTCCACCAGTTCTTTACAGCTGATACCATGCCGGGCAACCGCAACTTCCGACTGCAATGCCATCAACCGGGGGGCATTTTTCAGCAGTTTCATCGTTTTGTTCCAGTCAATATTGCCGCGTCCCGGCAAGTTGTGGTAATCGCCGGCGCCGTCATTATCGTGCAGATGACATATAACAGTATCGTTCAGCATTTTTTCCAGCGCCGCACTTTCCCACGGCGGAGTTTTTATCTGCATTGCCTGCCATGTATCGTAAGCCGGGCCTTGCGGATAAAGGCGGCCATTGTCCATGATATTGGCGTGCCCGCTGTCGTAACAAAGCCCCAGATATTCAGTATCGTAACGCGATTTTATTTTCAGAAGATTCTCCGGCGAAGCCAGTTGAGTCCAACTGTTTTCGATGGCGATGACCAGATCCAGTTTTTCGGCCTCCGGCAGCAGTTCATCCAACATGCGGTAAATGCGTTCAAGATGTTCTGCTCCGGAAACTCCGGGGTAAATAAAATCATTCCCGATGTGGAAAGTCATGGTTTTGATCCCCCGCTGGGCCACGATATTCATTGCCAGTTTGTGGCCGCAGGCAATCATATCGCGCCGTTCAAGTGCGTTAAGATCCCAATCCTTGCCGTACAAAGCATGAGAATCGCACCAGCTCAAACCGGCAGCAGCCACATCGGCAGCATATTTTTTCCCCAGGTCATGATTGCCCATGACCGCCCGGAGCATGGAACTGGTATAAACAAGCTGCTTGGCTCCACAAGCAGCCAGTTCGTTCAGATAACAGCGGCGGCTTGCATCATCAAAAACGTGCAAGTCGGTGTAAAAAGTTACATCAGGCAGTTTTTTCATTTTTTATTCCGATCAAATGTTTTTTGCGACAGCAGATCATCAATACTGTATAAATATAACACTTCCTGCGTTCAATTTCAAATCCCGGCGGCAGTTTACAGGATTTATCCGATACAAAAACCTTGATTTTTCACCTGTCCGGCAGTATGGTAAATACAGAAAGGTGTTCAAGAAGGTGAAAATATGAAAAAGATCTATGCAGTCAACGGCAGTCCCCGGAATAATTTCAATACAGCCAAAGTCCTGCAAAGCGCCCTCGATGGCGCCGCATCCGCCGGGGCGGAAACTGAACTCATCCAGCTGGGCAATTTAAAATACAGCCCCTGCCGCAGCTGTATGCTCTGCAAAAGAAAAGATAGCAACAGTGCCGGACGGTGTGCCATTCAGGACGATCTGACGCCGATCCTGGATAAACTGCGCGCGGCCGACGGCATAATCATGGGTTCACCGGTATATTTCGGCAATGTCAGCGGTTACTTCCGCAGTTTCATGGAACGCTTTTATTTTTCGCTTTTGCGCTACAGTGATCCGCCGGCCAGCCAACTGGAGCGCCCGATCCCGACGGGGATGATCTACACCATGAACATACCGCAAAGCGCCATGCAGGAAATGCACTATTACGAAGAACTCGGCCGCATAAATGATTTCAGCGCCATGCTCCTGAAATGCGGAAAAGTCGAAACGCTTTATGTGTGCGATACCTTTCAGTTCACCGACTATTCACTTTACGAAGCCGATCTCTTTGATCCGGCTCATAAAGCAGCCATGCGCGAAACGCTTTTTCCGCAAGATTGCGCCAAGGCCTTTGAGTTGGGCAGAAAAATCGCCGCCAAATGCTTAAAAGCGGAATAAAAAAGAGATTTATATCTTGCAAAAAAGCTGTTGCGGTGGTATCTTTACCAATAAGGTAATTTTGTAAGGGCTTTTTTATGGCATTGCTGGAAGTTAAAAATCTGAAAGTAGACTATCCGCTGCGGAGTGCATTCTGGAGCAAAAAGAAATTTCTGCACGCCGTTGACGATGTATCTTTTACGGTCGACCGGGGAGAAACTGTCGGTCTGGTGGGCGAGAGCGGCTGCGGCAAAAGCTCCATTGCCAAAGCCCTGGTGCGGCTGGAAAAAATCACCGGCGGCAGCGTTACGCTCAATAATGTTGACATAGCCGCCTTGCGCGGCAAATCCCTGCGCAAAGCCCGCAAGGACTTTCAGATGGTTTTTCAGGATCCCTACGGTTCGCTGAACCCGCGGCTGTCGATAAGGAATGCGTTGGAAGAAGTGCTGACTCTGCACACTGATTTGAACAAAAAAGAGCGGCAGCAGAGAATGCGCGAACTCATGCAGATGGTAGGGTTGAATCCGGAACAGCTCGACCGCTATCCGCACCAGTTTTCCGGCGGTCAGCGGCAACGCATCGGCATTGCCCGGGCGCTGGCGGCCGAGCCTCAACTGCTGATCGCCGACGAACCGGTTTCGGCGCTGGATGTGAGCGTACAGGCTTCCATTATAAATCTGCTCAAAGAGTTGCAGCGATCCACCGGGATCGCCCTGCTCTTTATTGCACATGATCTGGCGGTGGTCGAACATATCAGCGACCGGATATTGGTAATGTATCTGGGGCGGGTCGTGGAGTCGGCCCCGGCAACTGAACTTTGCAGTAAACCGCTGCACCCATACACGGCAGCATTGCTGGCGGCAGTTCCGACGCTGGAAAAACGCTCCGTAAGCAATATCAAACTGGCCGGCGATGTACCCAGTCCGCTGGATCCGCCGGCGGGGTGCGCGTTCCATGAGCGATGCCCGTTTGCCACGGCAGAATGCAGTCAGAAGCGCCCGGAACTGCGCGAAATCGCGCCGGGACGCTTCAGTGCATGTTTTCACACCAATGAAAATGGAATTTTTACTTGCGCAAAACCACAATAACGTGTATATTAAAGCAATTTGTTTTTTATAATTTATTATTAATAATCAATCACCCCGATGAGGTAAAAAAATGAATATTGAATGGGACAAATTGGGTTTTGAATTCATGCCCGTAAGATCCAACGTGCGCGCCAGCTTCAAAGACGGCAAGTGGAGCGAACTCAAACTTTTCAACACCTACGATATAACCATGTCGGTGGCAGCCAACTGTATGCACTACGGTCAGGCGATTTTTGAAGGCATGAAAGCCTTCCGCATGAAAGACGGCCGCATCGGAGTGTTCCGGCCGCAGATGAACGCCAAACGCTTCAACAGCAGCGCCGAACGCATCCTTATGGAAACTCTGCCCGAAGAGATGTTCCTCGAAGCAATCAAGATGGTGGTCAAAGATAACGCCGATTACATTCCGCCCTACGGCACGGATGGTTCGCTTTACATCCGTCCGGTGATGTTCGGTACTTCGCCGCAGATCGGAGTTTCGCCTAGCTTTGACTATGAGTTTGTGATGATGGTCATGCCCGCCGGCCCCTATTACAAAGGCGGCATCAAGCCGGTGGATGCGCTGATTTTTGACGAACTCGACCGCGCGGCACCGCACGGCACCGGCAACATCAAATGCGCCGGTAACTATGCGGCCAGTCTGTACTCCAGCAAGATGGCTAAAAAAGCCGGCTGCCCGGTGGCGCTCTTCCTCGATCCGGCCACTCACGAATATATTGATGAATTCGGGACCAGCAACTTCTTTGCCATCACCAAAGACGGCAAATATGTTACGCCCGAATCGCCCTCGGTGCTGCCCAGCGTGACCAATGACTCGCTCCTGACTCTGGCACAGGATCTGGGAATCGCGGTCGAACGGCGCAAGATTCACAAGTCCGAACTGGCCGATTTTGCCGAAGTCGGTGCTTGCGGCACGGCAGTAGTAATCACCCCGGTACAGCATATCTACTACAAAGATCAGGTCTTTACCTACGGCAGCGAGATCGGCGAAGTCAGCAGCAAACTTTACTACGGACTCAAAGCCATCCAGTACGGCGAAGCCGAAGATAAGCACAACTGGATGTTTATTGTTGACTGAAAAATTTTTTGAGGCATAAAAATGAAGATTTTTCATCAGCCCGGCGAACTGCAGGCCTATGCGCTTGAGTGCAAGCGCTCCGGCAAACGCATCGCACTGGTTCCGACCATGGGTTTTCTCCATGCCGGCCATGCGTCGCTGATCGATATTGCCCGCGAACGGGGCGACGAAGTGATCGTGTCGATCTTTGTCAATCCCACGCAGTTTGCACCCAATGAGGATCTGGACAAATACCCGCGCGATTTTGAAAATGATTGCCGCCTTTGCGAAGCTCACGGCGCCACCGCAGTTTTTGCCCCGGCACCGGAATCCATGTATGCAAGCGACCGCTCGATCTGGGTGGACGAAACGACTCTTTCCAAAGTGTTGTGCGGAAAAAGCCGCCCCATCCACTTCCGCGGAGTGCTTACAGTGGTAAGCAAACTCTTTAATCTGGCGCTGCCGGATGTGGCTGTGTTCGGCAAAAAGGATGCCCAGCAGGCGATCATCATCAAACGCATGGTGCGCGATTTGAACTTCCCGGTGGAAATCGTACTGGGTGATTTGATCCGCGATACCGACAACGTGGCAATGAGTTCGCGCAACCGTTATTTGAGCGAAGATGAGCGCCGCCGCGCCCGCAGTATCAGCGAATCGGTGTTTTATGCAGAAAAACAGCTCAAAGCTCAAGGCGTTGCCGCCGTTGATGAAGTTGTAGAATACGCCCGAAAACATATTACCGAAGCCGGCGGTGTGGTCGATTATGTTGAAGTGCGCGACAGCTCCGATCTGGAAGCCCCCACGGCATCCAGCTGCGGAGTATTGTTTGCAGTGGCGGCAGTTTTCGGCACGACCCGGTTGATCGACAACTGCTTTGTGGATTTTTAATTGAAGGATAACTATGAAACTGCTTGATTACCGCAATGCGGATTTTGACGCAAGTTTGCAGGAAATTTACAACCGCCCCTCCTACCCTCCTGCCATCGAAGAATCGGTGCGCAAGATCGTAGATACCGTCCGCAGCGACGGTGATAAAGCGCTGGTGCGTTTTGCACTGGAATTCGATAAAGCTGAATTGACGCCCCGGGATTTCCGGGTCAGCGATGAGGAGATTGCAGCGGCCGCCAAAACATTGGATAAAGCCGCTAAAAGTTCGATCAAAACCGCGCTGGCGCATGTTCAGGAATTTGCCCGTCTGCGGATTCCTCAAGCCTGGAAAAAAGTTGTCCGCCCCGGTGTAACGCTCGGTGAACAATTTGTGCCCATGGATCGGATCGGGGTCTATATCCCCGGCGGAACCGCTCCGTTGGTTTCCACTGTGATCCACACTGCCGGTATAGCCAAAGCCGCCGGGGTCAAAGAGATCGTGGCCGTTACCCCGCCGGGCAAAGACGGCAAAGTGCATCCGGCCGTGCTTTACGCCATGAAAATGGCCGGTGTTACCGAAATTTACCGTTTGGGCGGCGTTTACGGTATCGCCGCTATGGCTTACGGCACCGAAAGTGTACCCAAAGTCGAAAAGATCGTCGGCCCCGGCAATGCTTATGTTACTGCGGCTAAAAAACTTGTTTACGGTGCAGTGGCCATCGACATGGTGGCCGGCCCGTCGGAAATCATGGTCATTGCCGATGAAACTGCCGATCCGGACAAGATCGCGGCCGATATGCTCTCGCAGGCTGAACACGGCAGCGGCCTGGAACAGGCTTTAACAGTTACGACCGACGCAACGATGCCGGCAAAAATCGAAAAAGCGCTGGCTGAACGCAAAGCGACGCTCCCGCGCATGGCCACTGTGGATAAAGTTCTGGACAAAGGTTCATGGATCATCGTGGTCAAAGATATGATCCAGGCGGCGGAAATCGCCGGTAAATATGCGCCCGAACATTTGGAGATCTGTTGCAAAGACGCCCGCAAAGTCGCTAAAACTATCAAAGCGGCCGGAGCGCTCTTTATCGGCCACTGGACTCCGGAACCGATCGGGGATTTCTGCGCCGGGCCGAGCCATGTGCTGCCTACAGCGGGCAGCGCAAAATTCTTTTCGGGACTTACCGTGGAAGGTTTTTTCCGCCGCATGAGTACCGTGGAATACAGCGAAAAAGCTATTCAAAGCGAAATCGCTATTGCCGAAAAATTTGCCGAAATGGAAGGCTTGGCCGCCCACGGCCGCAGTGCATCCTCGCGCCGCAGTAAATAAGGATCAATACGGTATGAATCAACTCTGGCAATTTATCAGTGCGCCGATCGTGCGGGTGGTTTTTCTGTTGATCTGCAGCAATGTTTTTATGACCTTTGCCTGGTATGGCCACCTGAAAAATCTGGCCAACAAACCGTGGTATATTGCGGCCATAGTCAGTTGGGGCATTGCTCTGTTTGAGTATCTGCTGCAAGTCCCGGCCAACCGGCTGGGTCATGCCGGCGGGGTAAGTCTGGCCCAACTCAAGATCATGCAGGAAGTCATCACCTTGAGCGTCTTTGTGCCGTTTGCCATGTTTTATATGAACGAGAGTTTGCGCTGGAACCACTTGGCCGCCGGAGTCTGTCTGGTGCTGGCGGTGGTGTTTGTTTTTGCGTTCGGCAAATAACAGGTGTAATGATGCAACTGGAAGATTTTGCCAGGTACTTTTCGCTTTCAGACGATGTAAAGGATTTTATCCTTCAACACGGTTACGGGCAAATCAGCGACCATTTGAGCTGTGTACCCGATTCTTTGAGCGATGAGTTTATACTGCAGCAATTGCAGAAACTGCGCACGCCGATCGAGCCGGCAGCTTTATTGGAAGCCGCGGCCGAACTCCGGAGCGATCCGTATTTGTTGAGTTGCTTCAATCTGCTCGACCACTATTGGTTCCACACCGCATCGCCATTGATGTACGGAAGCAAACTGCCGGAATACAACATGAATCCCAACGGCAAAGCACATGCCGGAATCTATTATCTGCTCAACGCGCTGGCCTGTTTTCCGGTCATCAGGCAAAACTATGCAGCGCTGGGAGTGCCGGAGCAATACGCGCTGGATACAGTGCAGTACCTCTCCGGCGCGATCCAGGAGTATGCCGCCGGCAATGATGAAAAACTGGGGATCTCGGGGCGTAAACTGCATTGGTTCAGTTTTTATGTGCAGGGCAAACTCTTCCGCATCGGGCGCTTTGAATACATGATCCAGGACCCGCTCAACTACCTGCCGGCAGCTTACCGGCGCAAATCCGACGGCAAGGTGATCGCCCTCTGCCGCAATGGCTGGCAGCTGGATAAAAATGGTTATTGGCTTTTTACCGATGAATCGCCCGACCAGGCATATTGTATTGCCACCTTGCAGAGCAGCGAAAACTCGATCTGCGGCATACCAATAGATCCGCGTGGATTTGCCGAAGTCGACCGGCGCATAACGCTGGATCTGAATGAGTACACTCCGTTATGGAACAACTGGGATCTGGTTCCCGGCTTGCATATTCCCGGCGGCGGCGGCATGACTCCGGAGGCGTGTTATGACTCTTTGAGCCGGGCACTGGAGTTTTTTCCGCGCTACTTCAAGCGCAGAGTTGCGGCAGTATCATGTTTTTCGTGGATATTCAACCCTGATTTTGAACTTGAGTTGCCGGAATCCAATGTTGCAAGATTCATGCGTCAGGTTTATTTGTTCCCCTTCCCCTCGGTGGGGGTGGAAGGCTTGGCGTTTGTCTTTGGCAAAAGTGATGCAGATTATACCAATTACCCGGCAGACAACTCGCTGCGCCGGGCGTTCCACAGTTTGCGTCAGCAGGGCAAACGGCTGAAAGCCGGCGGCATGTTCATAACGCCGGAAGCGGTCAATAATTTCGGATGCAGTATCTACCGGCAGGATCACTCTGCATTTGAATCGCTCTGACGGGCTTTCTCTTTAGCTTCCAGCTCAAACATGATCATTTCGGCGGGAGTCAGATACTTTTTGCGGTTATTGCATTCTTTGCAGCAAGGCACGATGTTGCCGCGGGTACTGCGTCCGCCCCGGGCTACCGGCACAATGTGATCCATAGTCAGCTCATCAGCTTCAAAACGGCCATGACAATAGTAACACTCGCCCTTGCCCAGAAGATTTTTCCACCAGTCGCTGTTGCGCAGTTCCCGGGCCTTTTCGCGTTCGCGTTTGATGTGATTGGCATCGCTCTTTATATCTATCCAGTCGTTCATAATCTGCCTTGAGTTGAATTTTGTTTAAGCGAGAAGAATTTAACACCACTTGCGCACTTTGGCAAATCAACAGCAAAAAAAAGTGCTTTTTTTCTGCAAAACGACTTGCAAAAATCCCTTTGAGCGGTTAAAATACAAGGCGATTGAAAACCTTGAAAAAATGGAGATATTATTATGCCTTTTGAACGTGGCGGAGTAACCGTATCGACTTTCCGGCTCAACGGAGCGTGGCCGGAAGATGCGCTGGAAAAATTCAACGCTTACAAAGCCGGCACTCTTGACAGTGTAAAAGATGATGTGCAAATCGGTTGGACCACCGGACGCTGTTTGCTGGACAGCAATCTGGACGAAAATAATGTTATTGCCGGCAGCTGCTGGTATTTGAACTTGCGCAAAGCCGAACGCAAGATTCCCTCATCGCTCCTGAACGCCATTATCAAGCGCGAAGAACTCGTTTATATGCGCGCCAACGAGCTGGATTTTGTGCCTTCCAAAGTCAAGCGCGAAATCAAAGCGCAGGCTATCGAACAGTATTTGATGAAAATGCCCCCCTCGATCGCCTTTACACCCATGGTTTACGATCCGGCGGCCAAACTGCTCTATCTGGGCACCGGTTCGGCCAAACAGATCGAAGATTTTATCGGCTTTTTCTACCAGACCATGAATCTGGAACCGTTGCAGATCACTCCGGGAACGATCCTCAACGATGAATTCGGCAAGTTGGAAACCGATCTGCCGGTTTTGTCGCTGATCGATGAGCAGGAGCCGGATATGTTCCCCGGCCGGGATTTTCTTACCTACCTCTGGTACTTGAGCGAAACCGGCGAAGCCGTCATCAATCATGAGCAATATGGTGAATTCGATGTTTTGATCGAAGGACCGCTGGTTCTCGGTGCCGGCGACATGGCCAAAGGTTCGGCCGAAACAGCGGTCAAAAAAGGCGATCTGCCCCAGCAAAGTGCAGAAGCCAAGGCGGCGCTGGCAGTAGGCAAAAAGCTCAAAAAAGCCAAAGTAACGCTGACCCGCGGCGATGATATCTGGAGCGGAACTTTTGATGCCGATAAATTCATCTTCAGTTCGCTCACATTGCCCGAGGGCGAAGAGTTGGAACCTGACAGCCGTTTTGCTGAACGTATGCAGAATATTCTGGTTTTCAACGAAGCATGGAAGTGCTGTTTCAAGCTCTATGCTGAAAAAATGTTCAACGATTTTGCGGCCACCACCAATGCACTCAAAGAGTGGGCGCAGAACCGCAATTCGTTCTGAAAAGCGTATCCGATCTGTTTTATTTCCCGTCGTAGGCCAGATTATCCCTGCCGCCGGCGGGATTTTTTTCGTGATACATAAAACGGTAATCCCGCGGCGGACAGAGAAATTGCTTCCGGAATAACCTGGAAAAATAGAACGCATCCGCCACGCCTACAGCATTGGCAATCTCGCCGATGGATAAATCTGACTCGCACAGCAGCCATGCGGCTTTGCGCATCCGGCAGGCCAGCAAAAACTGCAGCGGCGACACCCGGAAATAACTGCGGAACAAGCGATTGAAGTGATTGCGGGTTATGGAGAGTTTTCCGGCGGCGGCATCGAAGTCAAACTCTTTTTCGGGGTGTTCACTGATCCGCTTTTTAAGCTCCAGAAAAAACGCATGATGTCCGCTTTTTCCGGCTGGCGTCCGAGGGGCAAGAGCCAGCTCCAGCAGCAACCCTTCCAGCAGCCACACAGCCTGATTGCAGCTGACATCATCGGTTGAATACTCAATGAGTTTTTCCATATTCACTTTGAACTGTTCCGGATCTGACGGCGTTATGAATGGCTCGTGCAAATCCAGCGCGAACAAACCTTTGGCAACGTATTCAGCAGTTCGCGGGCCGGTAAAACAGACCCACAACTGTTCGCGCCCCTGATTGCCGGGCGTATGATACTCGTAATAATGCTCCGGACAAGTCAGAAACACCACCGGTCCGTTGCGCTGATACCACTTGCCGTGATCGATCCGTAAAGCGACCGGCCCGCTGTAAACATATTGGATCCCGTAATACAGCGGATAAGCATCTTTAGCAGCATTCCAGTTGCGTCGATAATATGAATTTGGGAATGTCAGCCCTTCAAAATACAACATTTATGCACCTTTTATCCAGTTTTATGTCTGTTTTATCCATTCAAAGAGTACTGTTTTTAATGTATATTAAATACAAATAAAAGCAAACTTTCGATCACACAAAAGGAGTTTTTATGATAAAATTTGCTCTTATCGGTGCCGGAAGGCTGGGGAAAGTCCATGCCGGAAGTATCAATTTGCTCGAAAACTGTACCCTCACCACGGTCTACGATCCTGACCCGGCGGCAGCAGAGTTTATGCGTCAGCAATACAATGCCCGGATCGCTGCCAGCGCATCCGAAGCGGTAAACGCACCGGATGTCGATGCTGTGATCATTGCCTCGCCGACCTATTGCCATATCGAAGGGTTGCGTCTTGCATTGCAAGCTCATAAGCCGATTTTGTGCGAAAAACCGCTCACCCGCCACCTGACTGACGCGCAAGATGTAAGACGTGCCATTCAGACCGCTCCGCAGCCGCTGGCAGTTGGCTTTGTCCGGCGCCACATGCTCAAAACCCGCATGGCCAAAGAGATAATTGACTCCGGCAAACTCGGCAGGATCAAGTTCTGCAATATTGAACTGCCGTTCGGCGCTTACAAACGACTTTACGGCGACTGGTTCACTGATTTTGAAAAATCCGGCGGGGTGATCACCGATATGCTGGCACATCATGTGGATCTGGCCAACTGGTTTTTCGGCGCGCCGCAGCGGGTCTATGCTCAAAGTATGCTGCTGGATAACACTCAACAGCTGCCGTCGGATTATGTATCATCAACTGTTACTTATGCCAATGGCGTGATCGTCAACTTCATGTGTTCATGGCAGCGTTTCGGACGCAGCGGCGAACTTATGGAAATTTATGGCGAAAATGGTTCGCTTTCGCTGGATGGCGATCAGGCGGTCAAACTGGCAATGCTCAACTGCGCTCCGGAGGTTCTTGATGCCACCGAAATTGCTCAAAGTTCCGGCGTAAACAATGCCAGTACCGGTAATGGTTTTGTGAATGAACTTATGAATTTCACGGCTTGGCTTGACGGCCGGAAACCGGATTTCATGCCGGATGCAGAAGCCGGTTTTGCCAGCTTGCAAGTGGCCGATGCCATGATCCGCTCGGCCCGGACTCATCAGGTGATCGAACTTTAACTCTCCTTAAAAGAAAGGTTTTTTGAGCGATGAAAACGATTGGTTTTATTGATCTTTATATTGACGAATGGCACGCCAACAACTATCCGGCATTTTTTGCCCAAACCGCTTACGGCAAAGATTTTCAGGTAACGATGGCTTACGAGGAAACTCCGCATCCGGATCGCCGTCCGCTGGATAAATGGTGTCAGGATATGAATATAAAACCGGCCCGCAATATTCAGGAAGTGGTCGATAACTGCGATTGTATTCTGGTTCTGGCTCCCAATGACTCCGACCGGCACGAAGATCTGGCCGACTATGCTCTGACCAGCGGCAAACCGGTTTATATCGACAAAACTTTTGCGCCGTCGCTGGCGGCGGCCCGGCGACTTTTTGCGCGGGCAAAAAAATACAACACGCCCTTGATGAGTACCTCGGCCCTGCGCTACAGCAAAAGCGTCATCAACTGCCGGACACCGGGTGAATGCAGCTATTTCTGCGGGTTCGGCGGCGGCCTCTGGTTCGACGTTTACGCCGTACATCAGGTGGAAATGATGGTTGCGTTGTGCGGCACCGACGCCGAAAAAGTCATGGTCAATGCTGCCGGCAATATCCGCACGGCCGAAGTAGTGTACAGTAACGGCCGCATCGGGCGGGTCAACTACGAAAAAATGATCGCCTACATGCACACCGTACGCTATGAAAATAACGAGACAAAATTCGATTCGCTGGAAGGCGACACTTACTTCAAGCGTTTGATGGAAAATATAGCCGGATTCTTCCACACCGGCCGATCCTCGGTCGATCCGGCCGAAACCTGCGCCGTGTGCGCCATTCTTGAAGCAATGAAAATCGCCGCCCAAACGCCCGGAATCTGGGTCAATATTCCCCGCTGAAAGAGAGGAAATCATGTTGAATTTTGCACTTATCGGAGCCGGCAGACTGGGTAAGGTCCATGCCGATAACATAAATAAATTGCCGGAAACTCAATTGACTGCCGTTTATGATGCTGTTCCCGGAGCTGCCGCCGAACTGGCCGGTAAATATCAGGCCGCCTGTTGTGCAAGTGCTGACGAAGCGGTAAATCACCCCGGGGTGGATGCCGTGGTGATCGCATCGCCCACCTTCTGCCACTTCAGCGATGCCATGCTGGCGCTGGATGCCGGCAAAGCACTTTTTTGCGAAAAACCGTTGACCTTGAAATTAGCTGACGCATTGACTTTGCAGCAGAAAGTCCACAACTCTGGTGCCATCATGTCGGTCGGTTTTGTCCGGCGCCACCTGAAAAAGTGGCAAATAGTGCATCAACTGATAAAATCCGGCCAACTGGGCAAGATCAAATTCTGCAACATCTATCTGCCGTTCGGCGCTTACAAACGACTTTACGGCGACTGGTTCACTGACTTTGAAAAATCCGGCGGGGTTATCACCGATATGCTGGCGCATCATCTGGATCTGGCCAACTGGCTTTTCGGCACTCCGCAGCGGGTCTATGCGCAAAGTCTGCTGCTCGATCCGGCCCAGGAACTGCCCGGCGACTATGTGTCGGCTAATATAACGTTTGCCAACCGGATCATAATGAATGTAATGGCGTCGTGGCAGCGCTTCGGCCGCAGCGGCGAACTTATGGAAATTTACGGCGAAAAGGGCTGCATTGCCATGGATTACGATCCGGCGGTCAAATTGACCATGACCGGCAGCGATACCGAAATCATACCGGCAGTCGATCCCGAACCGATTCCCGGCACCAACGGAGCCGGTTTTATCAACGAGATCAGAAACTTTGCCGCCACCATCAACGGTCAGTTTTTTGATTTTATGCCCACGGTCGATGATGGGGTCAACAGCCTGAAAACAGCTGACGCAATGATCCGCTCCAGCCGTACCGGAAAAGTGATCGAATTTTAACGGAGTCAACGCTTATGAATCAAATCGGCACCTTGATCCGGTACGCAGATATTACGCCGGAAAGATTGGCGTTTTACCGGCAAATCGGACTGGATTCAATACAGTTGGGCGGCGTATACAGCGACCTCTGGGCGGATACTCCGGAAGCACACCGCAAGAGTGAAGCGCTTTTTGAGCTTTTAAGTCAATACGATCTGGCAGTGGCCGGGTTGTTTCTGGCCTATCCCGGTCAGGATTGGAAAAACCCGGAAAATACCGTGGGACTGGTTCCGACTCCGACCCGTACCGAACGGCTGCAAATGACTTTTAACGCCATGCAGTGGGCCCAAAAGTTCAACATCAAATATATATCCTGTCATGCCGGATTTATTCCGGAAAGCGATGACGAAAATACCGCTTGCCTGCTGGGGGTATTGAAGAAAATCTGCCAACAATCTGAAGCTATGGAACAGTTTTTCCTGCTCGAAACCGGCACTGAAACGGTACACGGTCTGCAAATGATCTTTGAGCGGGTAAATTCACCGGCTCTGGGGTTGAATTTTGATCCGGCCAATATGCTTTATTACGATCTGGATGACCCTTCGGAGGTGATCAAGCAGCATTTTGAGCGCATCAAAATCGTGCATTGCAAAGATGCCGTCCGGCCGGCGCCCGGCGAAAAATATGGGCACGAAACCATCCTCGGTCAAGGTGGAACCAACTTTGCCAATCTGATTGCCATGTTGCGCGAACGCACCTTTCCCGGAGCTATGATAATCGAGCGCGAACTGCCGTTCGGCCCGGAACAGCAGCAGGATGTGGCCAATGCAGTAAAACTGCTGCGCCAGCTGTTATAAAACTTTTCAGTTTGAGCGCGGATAAGGCGGTATGCTGTTGAGAAAGGTACGCCCGTAACGTTTGCTGACGACCCGGGGATCCAGGATCACCACCATGCCGCTGTCGTTGCCGGAGCGGATCAACCGCCCTACCCCCTGGCGGAACTTCAACACAGCTTCCGGCAGTGAATAGTCAAAAAACGCATTCCCGCCCTGCATTTTTATGCGTTCACTGCGCGCTTGCATCAGCGGGTGCGACGGCACGGAAAACGGCAGTTTGGTAATGATAACATTGCTCAATGCTTCGCCGGGCACATCCACACCGGTCCAAAAACTGTCGGTTCCGAACAGTACGCTTCTTACATCCTTTTTGAACTCGCGCAGCAGCATACTGCGCGACATATCGCTGCCTTGCATCAACAGCCGGATGTTGCTGTGGAAGAAAAAACTCTCCAGCGCATCCGCCGCTTTGCGCATCATCGAGTAACTGGTAAAAAGCACAAACGCCTTGCCGTCGCTCATCGCTATATATTGTTCCAGCGCTTTGAACAACGCGCTTTCAAACTCCGGTTGCGCCGGGTCGGGCATATTACCGGCAATATACAGTGCCACTTTGTTGTGATCGAACGGGCTGGAGAGCTGCCGCGTAACGCCGCAGCAATATCCGGTTCGCTCCTTAAAGTAATTAAAACGCCGGTCCACAGTCAGTGTGGCGCTGGTGCATATAACCGGGAACTCCCGGCCGAACAGCTCCTGCGCCAGAATTTCGGCCACATTCAATGGCGCGGCCTGCAAAATAAGCTGGCGGGAATCTTCTTCCACCCAATAAACGGCATCGGGCAGTTTCCTATTGATAAAAGCATCCAGCGAGTCGATATAGCGGTCGCATTGTTCGATCAGACTTTCCAGCTCGCCGCGAAAATCCGCATCGGGCTGTTCCAACGCATAATCGCCCAGCTGCGCGCGAAAATCAGCCAACGGCAGCTGCAGATCATTGCGGAACAAACCGCTGCGCACGACCGGCCGGATCGTATCTTCCGCTTGCAGCAGAAAATCCTGAAACTGGCCGAAAAATTCTTTGCCGATCTCTTGCAAATCGCTGACTTTGGCGCGCAGCTCCAGTGCATTGGAACCTTTACGCATCAAAAGCCCGCGGGCGCTCTCCGGATTATACAGGCGGTTGAGAAAGGCCTTAAAACCGCCGTAAGTCAAGTACAAACCCAAATGCTGCGCGGCGTTTTCTTCCAGCGTATGCGCTTCGTCGATGACCACGCTGCCGTATTCAGGCAGCATACCGCCGGTGTTGTCGCCGGATTCGATCTGCATTTTCAAATCGGTAAAAAACAATGCGTGATTGGCCACCACCACATCCGCCCGGGCCCAGCTTTCGCGCGCCTTGCGGTAAAAACACTCTTTACGGTAGCGGCATTTGGGGAAAGTACAGTTGCCGGCTTCGCAGCAAACATAGTTCCATGACTCGTTATTGATATAAAAATCCGCATTGTCCCGGTTGCCATCGCAGCTTTCTTCGCTCCACTGATAAATGCGGTCAATGTCGCCGATCAATTCCTTCCGGGCCAGATATTCATTCTGATGTTCACCGGCGGCCAGCGATAATCTCCGCAAGCACAGATAGTTGCGCCGCCCTTTGGCCAAAGCACTTTTGAACTCTATTTTAAGCAGTTTCTGCAGCAGCGGCAGATCTTTTTCGATCAATTGTTCCTGCAAACTGATCGTTTCGGTCGTTATCAAAGTTACTTTTCCGGTCAATTTGCTGTAGAGGATTGCCGGCACCAGATAAGCAAAACTCTTGCCGACTCCGGTCGGAGCCTCGATAGCCAGATTTTCCAAATCGCTGAACGCCTTGGCCACCATTACAGCCATTTCCTGCTGTTGGACACGGTATTCGTAGGGGCGGCCGCCCATGGCTGCGGACTCTTTAAGCGGACCATTTTCGGCAAAAAAATCTGCTATCTGCCGCTGAAAAATTCTCAATTCTTCCTGCGAAACACTTTTGGCTTCGGTACGGGTGGTAAAATCTTCCGGCAAGCCGCTTATTTCCACATGACCACCGGCCGGAAGAGTTTCCCCGGCAGATTTGTTCAGCATGTTGGATTGCGGAGTGTAATTTTCGACCAGACATGCTTTCAGCAGTTCGGAAGCATGAGGTTTAATCATTGCCGTCCAGCACTCCGCGCAATGCCGCCAGCGCTTCTTCGCCCTTTTCGAGCGCGTTTTCCACGCCTTCGCGCAGCTGTTCAAAATCAAAATCGTCGCCCAGCGCGGCCGGTGCATTCACCAGTTTCAGCGATTCATCCAGCAACAGCACCACTTCGGCCAGTGCTTCAAACAATTCCGGCTTGATTTCCAACTCTTCGGAAAGTTCAGCCAATTCAGTCAAAACTGTACAGCGGTCGATGGTGAATTCCACGATCAAACTGCGGATCGCGCCGCTTTTTTCGTCAAAGTCGCGCGGATAGGATTCCTGAAGTTCTTCAAAGCGCATTTCCAGCTCATTGAAGAAACATGCTTCCTGCATACCATCGACAAATTCGATCGCACTTTCGCCAAAACAACGGCTGTAAAAACTGTTGAAATCAAAGTCGTGATTTTTCAAATTATCCAGCAATATGGCATCCAATTCCACCATATTGAGCATCGGGTAAAGTTTGGCAAGCATCGTTTCGAGCGAACCGGTTTCACCGGAGCCGATCGTTACATTTTCGGGCAGTTCGTGGTGGTGGTGATGATGGTGTTCGCCGCAACCGCAGTCGTGATCGTGGTCATGACCGCAATCGCAAGTATCATCATCTTCGGAACGCTTGACCAATGTGCTGCCGTCTTCATCAAAAGCTATATCGAACAGCGAGTCGTGCATAAGGATCTCGTCCAGCGACATCGCCGGATCTTTCAGCAGTTCCGGCGCATTGGCAAACATGCTGCGGATGGATTCAATAATAAATGCCCCCGGCAGCAATTCTTCGGTAACACGCTCGAGTGCTTTTTCCAGTTCCGCCCGGTATCGTGCGGCTTTTTTGCCGTTGCGCTGTTTGCCGCTGTCCAAATGGAACTCAAATTCGCCTTTATGATAATCCAGTACTTTGACCCGCAGCGCATCGCCCTCGGTAAAGTTGGTTTCCGCATAAAATTTCTGCATATCCAATACCGTAAGTTTCAGCATGGGGTTGGCAGAATTGCGGGCGTTGGTCATATTTTCTTCATCTTCGGCCGCAAAAAAGTCAAACAGCGTTTCCGCCCCCATCAAAAGATGGTATTTAATGATATTTTCGGCCTGACCGGAAAACGCCTTGAAGCTCTGACGCTTGCGCGCCCCGACTTCTCTGAAAGTGATTTCCGACGGAAAAAGCTCCTGATCCATAAACGGCATAAAACGGTGGCCGGGAATAAGAATATTATTTTCGATCTCAAACCCGTCCGGCACGATCAGAAACTCGCTGTTATTGAACAATGCGGCTCCCACGCGGTATTTTTCGCCCGGCACCCACGGAATAAGTTCACCATGGAACCCTAGTTCCCGGACGATCCGCTCCGTCTGCTGATTTTTAAGTTCATCGCTGTCAACTGCCGGAGCAAGTTCCTGCACATCCTGCAGAGTAATAACGTTTTTACCGTTTGCGATCAGCGAATCAATGATACTTTCCGGATCAAAAGATTCTTTTGCTCTATCTTCGCAGAGTTTGACCATTTATGCACCTGATTTTTTGAGTTATTTACGCGCGGCTTCGGCAGCGATTTTCAGCGCTTTTTCGTAGAGGAATTTTTCCACATACTCTTTGAGTTGCGCCTGTTCAAACGTCTTCAAGGTATCCACCGAAACGGCATCCTCGATGGAAAATTTGCCCGAGGCGATCCGCCGCAACCCGGTCAACACAGCTCCGCAGCCGAGTTTGCTGCCAATATCGCTGGCGATCGTTCTTACATAAGTACCTTTGGAGCAATGCACCGTAAAATCGCAATCCGGCAGCGCCACGCGGTCGACTTTTATATCATAAACCTCGATCGGACGGGCTTCGCGTTCGATTTCAACGCCTTCGCGGGCCAGCTCGTAAAGTTTTTTGCCGTCTTTTTTCAGCGCCGAAACCATGGGCGGTACTTGCATGGATTTGCCCATAAACGACATAACAGTTTCGTGCAGAGCTTCTTCGGTAACTGCAGAGGGGTCGCACTCGCGGATGATGTTGCCATCCATATCCTGCGAATCAGTTTCGATCCCCAGTTTGAGCGAGCCGGTGTAGATTTTATCCACGCCGCTCAAAGAGTTGCTTATCCGCGTAAACTTGCCCAGCACCAGCACCAGCAGTCCGGTCGCCGCGGGGTCCAGTGTGCCGCAGTGTCCGACTTTGGGAATATTGAAACGGGCACGGACAAAATTCACCACATCAAAACTTGTCCAGGTGGCAGGTTTATCCACCAGCAATATACCATCGCTGTTGAAAATCGGCAGGCGGTGCCGTTTGGGATCAAATTTTCTCATCAATTCAATTCTTTCAATTCTTCATTGCTGAAAAGCATCCGGACTTCCTGTTCAAAAAAATCCGATGCTTCGTCAAGAGTATCAAAATCCACACTCATACCGGCGGCCATGGCATGACCGCCGCCGTTATGCTTATGAGCCAGCTCCACCACCGGGCGGGCCGGATTTTTGGAACGCATGGATATACGGCAGCTTTTACCGCTGCGGCGGCTGATGATCGCCACGATCTCGGTTCCGGCAATCGAACGCAGTATATCTATTATGCCCTCGGCATTGCGCAGATCAAAGTTGTATTTGTGCAACAACTCCGGCTCAATACAGGCCCACGCCACACGCTTATTACAGCTCCAGCGCACATATTTTTCCAGCAATTCAGCCTCAAAGAGCTGCTGATTATAGGGTTTGTTAAAATAAATCTGATTAACGACTTTATTCAAATTGGCGCCGGCTTCCAGCATCCTGGCCGCCGAACGCAGCGCCGCCGGATCGGTGTTATCAAACCGCAAGCCGCCGGTATCGGTCAAAAGCCCCATCAAACAATAATTGGCGCATGATTCCGGGACCGGAACTTGAAAACTCTCGATCAGCTCAAATATTATTTCGGCTGTAGCGGCCCGTTTTTCCAGATAGTTCCAACGCCCGTAAGCCGGGTTATCCTGATGGTGGTCAATGATTTGAACTTTATCCTGCAGAACATCCGGAACGTAACCGTTGGCGGTAAAACCGGCCCGCGCCGGTACAGCTGTATCCAGCAGCAGTGCCAGATCGTAATCTGCGGCATCTTCCGGCAGCGCAGTCATAAAATCCGCAGCCTGCAGCTGGTACAATTCCGGAATACCATCGGGCAGCACCACCGCAACACTTTTGCCCAGCGAACGCAAAAACTCCGCCATCGCCAGAGTCGAACCGATCGCATCACCATCGGGCTTGAGGTGCGAGGCCAGCACTATACGCCGGGCACTGTTTATCCGGCTGCGCACATCCGCGAGCTGTTCACTGCTCATCGCCAGCATCCTGATTATCTGAATCGTGTTCCATTTCGGCCAGCAGTTCCAACACCCTATCGCCGGCGGCGACCCGGTTGTCGATCCTGAACATCAGTACCGGAGTATGCTTGAAGCCCAGCGTTTTGGCCATAGCGCTCTGAAAATCCCGCCGCGCTGCGTTGAGATTTTCCAACACCATCCGCCGCGCAATATTGTCGCCGCCGAATACGCTGACGCTGACAGTAGCGTTGCGCAGATCCACCGATGTACGCACTTCGGTAACCGATACCAGAACCGATGCCGAGGGCGAAATCGAATTACGGTAAATAAGATCGCTGACTTCCCGCTTGATAAGTTCGTTGACCCGGGTCAACCGGTCAGGTGCCGCTCCCATAGTCATATCTCCTCAAGTAATCTGCCCCTTACCGGGTCAGAGGGTCGCTTTTTTCAGTTCGATTTCGTAAAGATCGATCACGTCGCCTTCGATAAAGTCCACAAAGTTATCGAGGCGGATACCGCATTCCAAACCGGCACGCACTTCCTTGACATCGTCCTGGAAGCGGCGCAGCGAGGCAACTTCGCCATTGTAAATAAGCTGTTTGTTGCGGTACACACGCGCTTTGCTGCCGACTTTGACCAGACCGTCTTCCACCAGACAACCGCACACTTTGGGGCCTTTGTTGAGTTCAAAGATCTGCAGGATCTTGGCCTTACCCAGTTCCTTTTCGCGTTTTTCCGGTTCCAATCGGCCGGTCAATGCGTCAGTAATATCTTCCAGCAGCTCGTAAATGATGCTGTACAAACGGATTTCGACCTTGCTCTTTTCGGCCAGATCGTTCACGCCGGGATTGACCCTGACGTGGAACCCGACCACGATCGCATCGCTGGCAGCAGCCAGAGTAATATCATTTTCGGTAATGGCGCCAACGCCGTTCATCACCACTTCCACACCGATCTTTTCGCTGGGCAGCTGTTTGAGCGATTCTTCGATCGCTTCGCCCGAACCGCGCACGTCGGACTTGATGATCAAACGCAAGCTCTTGTGTTCCTGCTCGTTAAGTTTGCTGAACAAGTCTTCGGCGCTGCTGATCGTCTGATTGGCCAAATGCAAAGCACGGCTGGCAGCGCGGCGTTTTTCAGCTTCCTGCCGGGCAGCTTTTTCGTTGCTGCAAACCACCAGTTTGTCCGCGGCTTCCGGCACACCGGAAAGGCCGACGAGTTTTACCGGCGTACTGGGTCCGGCACTCTTGATGCGTTCGCCGCGGTCATTGATAAGCGTTTTGACCCGGCCGAATTCTTCGCCGGCCAGCACAATATCGCCGACCGAAAGCGTACCATTCTGCACCAGAATACTGGCAGTCGGGCCCAAGCCGTTTTCCACCTGTGCTTCGATGACCGTACCGACGGCGGGGCGTTTGGGCTGGGCCTTGAGGTCCAGCATTTCCGCTTCCAGCAGAATACGTTCCAGCAGATCGTCGATCCCGGCGCCGGTTTTGGCCGAAACTTTGACCACACCGACCGTACCGCCCCAATCTTCGCAAGTCAGATTGTTCTGCTGCATATGCAGATAGATCTTGTCGGGATTGGCATCGGGCAAGTCGATCTTGTTGATCGCCACGATCAGCGGCACTTTGGCTGCCAGCGCGTGATTCATTGCTTCCACCGTCTGGGGCATAAATCCGTCGTCGGCAGCTACCACCAGCACCACAATATCGGTTACGTTGGCACCACGGGCACGCATACTGGTAAAAGCCGCGTGTCCGGGAGTATCAATAAAAGTAATGGGTTTACCGTTGAATACTACGGTCGAAGCCCCGATGTGCTGGGTGATGCGTCCGGATTCGCCTTCCACAACGTGCGTATTGCGCACCCGGTCCTGCAGAGAGGTCTTACCGTGGTCAACGTGGCCCATGAACGTTACTACCGGGGGGCGTTCGGGCCATTTTTCCGGATCATCAACCGGAACAGGCATTTCGTAATCATTTTCGGCTTCCACAGCCGCTTTGGACGGTTCGTTTTTAACGATTTCCAGTTCCAATGCAAAGTTTTTCAAGAGTTTGCGCAGCGTGTTTTCCGAAATCGGCTGATTGATGCTCAAGAGTTCACCCAGCTTCATAAGTTCGCTGATAACTTCGTTGGGCTTTTTGCCGATCGCTTCGGCCACATTTTTGACAATAAACGGAGCCGAAAGGCGAGCCACACCGTCAGATACCGCGCCGCCGACCGCAGACGTTTCCGCCTTGTCTTTATTTTTGCCGGGCTTGCCGTTGTTGTTTTTGCCGGAACGCTCAAACTCTTCCTTGCCGCGGCTCTTGTTTTTGTTGCGCGGCCGGTCATCATTTTTGACCATCGGAGCATCTTCACCATGATACAGATCGTCAAAGTACGCTTCCACCAGTTCGATCATATCTTCCGGGATCTGGCTGCTGGCGGCCTTGACCGTTATCCCCTGCCGCGTAAGTTCGGCGATCACTTCTTCGACGGATACTTTATAAGACTCCGCCAAGTCCTTGACTTTGAGTTTTTTCATAATAATCCACCTGCTCTTTCTCAATCGTCATTAAGGCCCTGCAGTGCCGCTTCCAAAGCGTCGGCATCAATACCCGGCAGGTTCAACAAATCGTCCACATCGGCTTCTTTAAGGTCGTCGCAGCTCAAATAGCCGTTGGAAACCAGCACTTCGGCCGTGATCTTATCCACCCCGGCGCTTGCGGCCAGCTGGTTGACTGCCTGCTGGATCTTGTCTTCCAGCGAAGCACCTTTGCCGGTATCGTCGATTTGAATGTTGATGTTCCAACCGATGAGCTTGCTGGAAAGCCGCACATTCTGCGCGCGCTTGCCGAAAGCAAGTTTGCTCTGTTCGGGCGTAACATGCACCACCAGCTCGTGCTTGGCTTCGTTCACATCCACCGACTGGATCGTGGCCGGCTGCAATGCGTTGGCCGCATACTGCCGGATATCGCCGCTCCACGGCACGATGTCGATGCGTTCGTTGCCCAGCTCTTTGGTGATTTCCTTAACGCGGTTGCCGCGCACACCCACACATGCGCCCACGGGGTCGATGCGGTCGTCATTGCTGCGCACAGCAACCTTGCTGCGGCTGCCGACTTCGCGGGAGATACCCATAATTTCCACCGTGCCGTCATGGATCTCGCTGACTTCGCGTTCAAACAGAGCGCGGACAAAATCCGGATGACTGCGCGAAACGATCAGGCTCGGACCCGCCGCTTCGGTATCGACCTTGATCAGCACCGCGTGGATATTTTCGCCCGGCAAATACTGTTCGCCCGGAATTTTTTCCTTGCTGGTCAGGATACCTTCGGCCTTACCGAAAGTAATGATCAGCGAACCGGCTTCAAAACGTTTGACCGTACCGCTCAATATATGCCCGATGCGGTCGGCAAATTCGGTGTAAACGATCTCTTTTTCGGCCTTGCGCAACTGCTGCATGATCGCCTGTTTGGCGCTCTGCGCGGCAATACGGCCGAAGTTGCGGGGAGTTACTTCCCAATCCACGATATCACCAACTTTAGCATCCGGGAATCGTTCCTGCGCCCGGGCGATGATCAGCTGATCCACCGTGGGCAAACCATCCACGACTTCCAATTTGGCCCAGGCGCGGATATCGCCGGTTTTGGGATCCATTTTTACAGTAATATCACTCGCCGGGTGGATACTCTTTTTGGAGGCGGAAAGTATGGCCGCTTCCAATGCGCCAACCAGCTGATCGCGGTTGATACCGCGTTCCTGCTCGATATACTCGAGGATCGACAGCAATTCATTGTTCATTTTTTATTCTCCTTTATACATAAAAATTTTTTTTGCAACAATAACAAAAAAAGCGGATCGGAAAACCGAACCCACTTTACATTCCTGCGTTTTACATTAACGCGTATGTCGTGGAAAACAGACCGCCGGAGCATCCTGCGGATCTGTCTTCACTATAATATACAGGACATTTATCAAACTATCAAGGGCAAAAACATTTTTTTATCAAAGTTTTATTCTTTTTTTACGCTTTCGGCCGTTTGAAAAGCACTTATTGGCATGTTATATTGTAAAAAGATGCAAAATCAGGAGAAAAAATGGCTTCACAAGTCAAAACCAATGCCGTGCGGCTGCTGGAAAATACCGCAATAAGTTTTAACGTTCACGAGTACGATGTCAGCGATGGCGAAATCGACGCCCAATCCATTGCCCGCAAGCTGAATGTCGATGGCGATCAGGTATTCAAAACGCTGGTGGCGGAAAGCCCGGAAAAAGAACATTTTGTTTTTGTGGTACCGGCAGTGGCCACACTGAATCTGAAAAAAGCCGCCCGCGCCGCCGGAGTCAAAAGTATTGCCATGATCAAGCAAAAAGAACTGCTGGGGCTGACCGGTTACATCCACGGCGGCTGCTCGCCGATCGGCATGAAAAAGCTGTTCCCGACTTTTATTGACGAAACCGCCATCCTCTTTGAGCGTATTTTTGTTTCCGGCGGCAAAGTGGGACTGAATCTGGAGATCCCGCCGGAAGATCTGGCCGGTTTTATCAACGCGGAATTTGCCGATCTGGCGTAAAAATTCTGTTATATTCAAACGATACAAAAATGGGAGTTTTTTATGGATAAGTTCAATTACAAAGATATTGCGTTGGTCTGGCAGAATAATGTACTGACTGTCAGCAACTCGCAACTCACCCGCCGGATCGACTTTTCACAAGGTTTGCCCCAAACGCAGGAGCTGATCATCGACCAAATATCCGTGGCCGGAAAAAATCCTGGTTTTGACTTTCAGTTGATCGGCTTCCCCCTCCCCGGCACGGAGCGTTTGCGCACCAACTACCAAACCACCGGCATAGAATTTGCCGAATTGAACCGGCCCGATGGCGATGGCGCGGCCGTTACTGTAAAAGTGTTTGAATCCGTGCGCGAACTCCAGCTGGCGTTCAGATATATTGTTTATTGCAACATGCCGGTCATGGCGCTGGAAACTTTTATCCAGTCCGCTGTAACTCCGATGCTGTATTGGAATCCGCGTCAGAAGCACGAAACGTTCCACTATTCCGATGCCAACCACAGTTGCCACACCATTTGCGACTCGCTGGCGCTGAATAAGTTTGCAGTAAATAAATCCGTAGAGTTCCAAATGCGCACCGACTACTTTGACGAGCCGATATTGGAACACGCATTTACCGGCGATCAGGATATTTACGGCAATATCCTGATTGCAGAAAATGATTGCCAACAGCAATTTTTCTTTTTGCAGGAAGCTCCGCCCAGCTCGGAACGCCGGGGCGATGAACCGGGTGATTTTCTGGTTGATGATCCGGTTGTTTCCAGCCTCGGCAGCGGTATAACCGCCGGCGATATAACGCCCGG
>SUWA01000033.1 GCA_015061695.1 Lentisphaerota bacterium | reverse complement strand
GCAGCAGCGGGGGATTGACCGCTTCGCCCTTGCGTTTCTTTTCCAGAATACCCACGGCTTCGATGATACCATCCATCATCGCTTCGGGTTTGGGCGGGCAGCCGGGAACGTGAACATCAACCGGGATCACCGCACCCACTCCGCCGATAACATTGTAGCAATCCGCAAAGATACCGCCGGTGGCAGGGCAGGCGCCCATGGCCACGACCACTTTAGGTTCCGGCATCTGATCGTAAACGTTTTTCAGCACATGTTTGTTGCGGTTGTTGACCGAACCGGTTACTACCAGCACGTCAGCATGTTTGGGGTTGCCCACATGCAGAACGCCGAAGCGTTCCACATCGTAGGTCGGCGTAAGGCAGGCGAGGAATTCAATATCGCAGCCGTTGCAGCTGTTGCAGTTGAAATGCACCACCCACGGGGATTTTTTTATTGCACTCATTATTTCACCCATATCCAGATAAGGTTTGCCAGCGCCATGGAGAGCGGCGCCGTCCACATAAAGCGCAACATCCAGTTGGGGGTCAGTCGCGCAAACGAGTTATCCAACACCGACATGAAGATCAAACCGGCCAGCGCTACGGCCAGACCGATCAGAAGATTCGTGTGCCAGAACGCCATCATCAGGGCAAAGAAAAACGCGATTTCATAAAAATGCGCAATTTCGATGATCCCCAGAAACGGCCCGGAGTATTCCAGTGTTACACCCTTGACGATTTCCTGATGCGCGTGGTGCGAACTGGCCAGGTCAAACGGACTCTTTTCCAGTTCGATGGCAATGGCGCACAAAAACGCCAGGAACATCAGCGGCATGGTAAGCAGCAGCGGCGAACCCATCGTCCAGATCTTGCTGCCGAGGAAGCTGTTACTCTGCAGATAGAACGCCAGGATCATTACCAGAAAGACCGGTTCCACGCCCAGCATCTGCATGATCTTGCGCTGACTGCCGATCCAACTGTAGGGCGAGCGTACGCTCATACCGCCCAGCACCAGACAGATCATGCTGAACGCCTGAACAAACAATACCATCAGCAAATCGCAGCCCATGGCCAGCATCAGCACTGCCACCATCATAAAGACAAGGTGCAGTGTGGCATAAATAAGCTGCGGACGATGCAGTGCCATCGGTTTCTTGCTGAACAATTTGGCCAGGTCGTAATACGGCTGCAGCCAGGACGGCCCGATTCGGCCCTGCATACGGGCAGAAAGTTTACGGTCAAAGCTGGTCAGCAACATACCCGCAAT
Organism: Lentisphaerota bacterium; assembly: GCA_015061695.1. GTDB lineage: Bacteria > Verrucomicrobiota > Lentisphaeria > Victivallales > Victivallaceae > SIG78. The sequence continues at coordinate 26,526 of SUWA01000033.1, read as the reverse complement.
CGGAGTGGCAACCAGCACAAGTACGGCATACCCGATATTTTTCAGTATTTCCATCATTTTGTCTGGTCTCCTTCAGTAGTCTGCGGCTTGGTTTGCTTGGCAGATTGCCGGTCGCATGGCGTTTGCTGTTGGTTTTCAATTTTGCTTTTGCATTGCATCGGATCGGCGGGGCATTCCTTGACTGCCGGGACTGCGTTGCAGGCCGGCCTGACGGGGGCTTTCCCGCTTGATTTTCCGCAGGTCAGCGTGTTGCCGATCAACACCAGTATGATCAACCAGGCCGCCCAGTTGAGAATACCGGTGGTCAGTTTTTCATTGATGATGCCGTGGAAGTAATAGTTGGTAACGTGGGAGTGTTCGATCTTGCCGCCCACACTGTGGAAGTCATAACTGCGAACTTCGCTGTCAGAAGCGACTTCTTCGCTGGAAACGTTTTCGCCGCACAGGAAGGGTTTGCGCACCCATTCGCGCTTGAAGCCGTGCCAGCAGATGAGATAGTGGATGATCCCCGCTATGGCAACCGCTCCGAAAATGATCAGCGCCGGGAAGGTCGCAGCTTCGGTAAGCAGTTTTTTGCTTGACTTCAGACTGTCAAGATTCATGCAAATACCCGTATCCAGACTGTATGCGGATTCGGCCATCGGCACAAATACTTTGTTCAGGATCAGCATGGTTGTTACGCCGGTAGCCAACACCATCAGCGCCAGCAACCCGAGCGAGAACTTCATGCTGGAGGGCAGTTCTTCTTTCGGCAGGGTCGGGTGATAACCGGTGTGCTGGATACGACCGATCCATTTGGCCCAGAAGTACACGGTCAGCGCGCTGCCCAGTACCATAAAGACCAGCAGGAACGGCGAACGCATGGTCGCTTCGATGGCCAGCCACTTGCTCAACAGCATACCAAACGGCGGCAGCAGCATGGACATCATGCCGATCAGAATCATGATTGAGGTGAACGGCATCTTGAACATGAGTCCGTCCATATCTTCAATATCGCGCGAACCGATCTTCTGTTCGATCCGGCCCACGCAAAGGAACAGCAGCCCTTTGCTGATGGCGTGGAAGCTGATGATCGCCAACCCGGCCGCATAAGCCAGCGGCGAATTGATGCCGGCGCAAGTTACCACCAATCCCAGGTTGGAGATCGTGGAGTATGCCAGCACCCGCTTGCCGTTGCTTTGGGTACAGGCCAGCAGCGCGCCGCCGAGGAACGTGATCGCACCGGCAAAAGCCACCACCATGGTAACACGCACGTCATCATGGAAGTTGGGCATAAGCCGCATCACCAGATAAACCCCCGCTTTGACCATGGTCGCAGCGTGAAGCATCGCCGATACCGGCGTAGGCGCAACCATGGCGCCCAGCAGCCAGCTCTGGAACGGGAAAAGTGCCGATTTGGTAAAGGCTGCAATCGAAAGCAGCACCGCCGCCAGCAGCACCATCGGCAAGGTGTGGTGCATAGCCAGCTGGTCAAAGGTTTCGTGGCCGGTAGCATAACGCAGTGCCAGCACACCCAGCACCAGCAATACACCGCCGAAGCTGTTGATAAGCAAAGCGCGGACCGCATTTTCGCTTCGGGCTTTGCCGCCATCCTGACCGATCAAGGCATAGCTGCAGAGGGTAGTGCCTTCCCAGAAAAAGCTGAAGAACGACAGGTGGTTGGATACCACCAGACCGATCATCAACCCCAAAAAGCTCAAGAATACAAAGTAGAAACGCTGGAGCGAACCGGCGCCTTCCGGAGCATGGTGTTTGTGATTCTGCATGTAGCCGATCGAAAAGATCAGGATCGCTGCCCCCACGCAGCAGCTTACCAGCAGCATGATGCGTGAGAGGTTGTCGATCTTGAAGAGTTCAAACGCTTCGTGCGATACGATGCCGCTGGGGCCGGTAAACCATTCCGGGATGATGAACGGTATGGCCACGCCGATCAGCTGCAGCAGCGCAAAGAGCGCGATCCAGGCATTTTTGATTCGCAGAGCTACCAGCAGGATAAAGGCGATGATGGCCAGTTCCAGCGCTCCGCCGATGTGAGCCCACTTGGCGTCTACAGTCAGACTCCAGGGCTGTCCGGCATTGGCGGTTGAAAGGTACACTACTGCAATACCGCCGGCGGCGATCAAAACTGCCAGCAGTGTTACCAGTGCATTGCGCACCCGATCATTGGTAATTATTCCGGCCAGCACACCGCCTGCCAGCGGCAGCGCGATCAGTACCGGAAGTACCCACTTGATCAATTCCATAATTTTTTTCCTTTGGTTTGGTGAAATATTCTCCGGGATGATAAAGAGAATTATTTCGTTGCTTCAGAACTTATTCCGCAAGTGCTGCCGACCCGGTTTGATTTGAGGTCATAACTTGCCACTGACGGAAGGCTCTATTAAAAAAACTTAATTTAAATTCTGTTTGAGAAATTCTATCCAGTTATCCAATCCTTCTTTGGTTTTTGCCGAAATCCTCAATACTTGCGCATCGGGATTGACTTGTTTAATATTTTTAACAACGAGTTCATAATTCCAGTCCAGCGCTGCCTCCAGATCGCACTTGGTTATCAAAACCAGTTTGGCGGCTGCAAACAGAGCTGGATATTTCAACGGTTTTTCTTCGCCTTCGGCGGTGGAAAGCAATGCGATCTTGGCTTTTTCGCCCAAATCGAATGCCACCGGGCAGACGAGATTACCGACATTTTCAATAAAAAGGATTTGAGTGCCTTCCGGTACTGCTGTATCCAGCACCGATTGAACACGCGCGGCATCCAAATGGCAGCTGGAGTGAGTTTCGATCTGCGTTACAGCGCAACCGGTCGCTTGCATCCGTTTGGCATCTATATCGCCGTACTGGTCGCCGACGATCACCGCCGCTTTGATCCCGGCGGCGTTGAGTTCTTCCAGCGTTTTTACCAGCAGTGTTGTCTTGCCGGAACCGGGCGAGGAGATCAGATTCAATGCCGTGATCTTGCGCCCCCGGAAGTACCCGCGGTTTTCGGCCGCCAGCTGATCGTTGGCCGAAAGAATGGCACTGCCGATAGCGATCTCGCGCGCTTCGGCGGCGTTGTGAGTATGCGTATAAGTCGATCCATCCGGGCGGGTATGGGTATGCTCGCCGTGGTGGTCATGATGGTCATGATCATGGTGGTGATGATGACCGTGTTCGTGGTGATGCCCCGAACAACCGCAATCTTTACACATCTTCTACCTCTATACTTTCCAAAACAAACTCGCTGCCGGATTCTCTCCGGAGCGTTTCTTTTTTACATTCAGGACATTCGATCTGCCAGTTTTTGAACTCAAACACCTTGCCGCATTCGCTGCAGCGGTGCTGCAGCAGCGCCTGATTTATCTTCAGTTTGCAATTTTCCAACCCGCAGCCGGCAAAATTTTCCACCGCCGGCTCCCAGGCAAATTCCAGCGCCACCGGGTCGATGCCAGACAGCAATCCCACGCGCACATGCGCGCAACTGACCTTGACATTATGCTTCTGCATATACTCGATCAGACTCTCGGCCAACGCCGTTGCAATCGCAAGTTCGTGCATTACTTTACCTCAACATATCCGCGGCAGCTGATCGCCGGATGGCACTACCAGTTTGCGCAGCGAACCCCATTCACCGCAGAGGTTTACACTGCCGTTACCGGGAACTGCTTCGCCAATGACCGCAGCCTGTTCGCAGCCGGGGATCGCGTGCAAGGCTTCCACGCACTGTTCGGCACGATCCGCTGTTACTATTGCCACCATACAGCCCTCGCAAGCCGCAAAGCCCGGATCGATTCCCAACAGCTTGGCGATCGCGGCGGCCTGACCGGAAAGCGGCAGTATACTTTCATATACTGTAGCACTGCACGCTGAATTTTCAAATATTTCGCTGATTATACCCAATACGCCGCCGCGGGTGGCATCGCGCATAAATTTGAGCTTGGAGCCATTGTCGCTTTTTTGAATAATAACCTCCACTGCCTGTTGCAGCGATGCGCAGTCGCTTTGCAAAGTGCCGCATTCCATATTATAGCGGCTGGCCAGCACGCAAAGGCCATGTTCACCGATGCTGCGGCTGACAATGATTTTGTCGCCGGGCGTGATTCGGTTTTGACCGAGCTGCAGGTTATTACGTTTGAATCCCACTCCGGCGGTATTTATATAAATGCCGTCGCCGGCACCGCGCGGAACGACTTTGGTATCGCCGGTTACGATCAGTACATTGCAATCGCGGGCCGCTTGCGCCATAGAGTCAAGGATCGTGCGCAGTTCGTCCAGTTCCAGACCTTCTTCCATTATCAAACTGCAGGTCAGGTATTTGGGGATGCCGCCGGCCATTAAAATATCGTTGACGGTCCCGATCACCGCCAGCTTGCCGATATTGCCGCCGGGGAAGGTACGCGGAGTAATGACAAAACTGTCGCTGGAAATGACCAACCCTTCGGGCGTCGTGGCCCCGTCCGGCAGCGAATCAAGCAAACAGTTGGAAAAACGCGTGGCGATCTCGTTGCGGATCAGATCGTTCTGGAAACGGCCGCCGCCGCCGTGCGCCAGAGTTATCTTGCTCATAACGCGCCTCCATGATAGTGAAAATACGCCGCACAGCTGCCTTCGGAACTGGACATACAGGCCCCCACCGGATTATCCGGCGTACACGCTTTACCGAAAAGAGGACACTCCGGCGGTTCGATCAGGCCGGTCAGAACTTCTCCGCAGCGGCAGGCGGGATTTTCCCGTCCGGAAACTTGCGAAAGATCAAAACGTTTTTCGGCATCAAAGCTGCTGTAATCGTTTTTGAGCTGCCAGCCGGCGTTGGCCACTTCGCCCAGACCGCGCCAGACGCTGGAAGATTTTTCAAAATATTGTTCAATAAGTTTGATTGCCACCAAGTTGCCGCCATTGCGCACAGCTTCGGGGTAATTGTTGACCAGCAGCGAGTTGTTGCCGGCGGCAACGGCTTCGATGATAAGTTTGAGCGAGTGGAGAATATTTTCCGGCTCAAAACCGGATACAACTCCGGGAATATTCAAATTCCTGAAATAGTCGCGCCCCACCACGCTTGCCACATGCCCCGGCAGCAGCAAGCCGGAAAGCTGCCGGCTGGAACACAGTTCGTGCAGCACCGGAGTAAGTTCTTTGAAATCAGTCAATAACGAAAAGTTTTTGATTTGCGCATCTTCACATGCACTCAACAGTGCGGCGGCCGCGCACAGAGTCGGCGCAAAACCCACCGCCGCAAAAACCACCTGACGCGACGGGTTTTTGACCGCATAATCGAGTGCATCTTCCGGGCTGTAAACGATTTTCAGATTTTTTTCGCCCAGCAGACTGCCGTGTTCACCGGGGATACGCAGCAGGTCGCCGAACATGGCTACCGTAACATCGCTGCGCAGCAGGGCGCGGATCTTTTCAATAAACTTTACTCCGGATACACAAATCGGACAGCCCGGACCGGAAATAAGTTTGACATTATCCGGCAGTAATGCACGCAGATTGTTTTTGGCAATCGCGTTGGTGTGAGTGCCGCACACTTCCATGATCCGTATTGCCGGATTGCATGACATGGCAGCTTCCTGTAAAGCTGCGCGCCAGAAATTTGCACTTCGCAAATCCATGATATATCAATCCTGTCCTGCCAGACTGGCTTTCAACTCATCCATGATCTTGAGCTGTTCTTCCAGTTTGAGCGGATCGACTTTTTCTATGGCATAACCGGCATGCACCAGTACATAATCTCCGACTTGGGTGTCGGGCAACAGACGCAGACTTATATGACGGCTGACTCCGTCAAGGTCAGCGGTTCCGGATTTATCCGGCAAAACAGCAGTAACGCGCATTGGCCAAGCTATACACATAGGTTTTAACCTTAAAATAAAAAACTATAAAACACAACTTGCATAATATACACTCATCTGGCGAAAAATGCAATATTGCAGCGCGTTTTTGAGCTGTAAAAAGCATTGCCGGTCAGCGTTTGTTTTTGAAATTCTGTACAAAACGGTTGTCGGTCAAGCTGTTGAGTTTATCGCGCAATTTGGCGGCACGTTCAAATTCCAGACTTTCGGCGGCGGAGAGCATCTCGACTTCCAGATCATAGATCAGTTGTGAAAGCTCTTTTTCGCTCAAATTTTTGACCTCGATGCGCCCGGCGGCTCCGGATGTGTTGCCGCCGAACACACTGGCGGCAGCTTCGCTGGCCGCGTGGCGGTCGGTATTGCTGTTCACTACATCGCTGATGGTTTGCCGCTTGGATTTTTCGATCGTTTTTGGGGTTATATTGTGTTCGGTATTGTACGCGATCTGTTTTTGACGGTGCGATTCGGTTATATCGATTAAATCCTGCATGGCAGGGGTAACGCTTTCGCCATAGAGGATCACCCGGCCTTTGGCGTTGCGGGCGGCGCGGCCGGCTACCTGTACCAGCGAGCGGGTCGAACGCAAAAAACCTTCTTTATCGGCATCCAGGATCGCCACCAGCGTTACCGAGGGCAGGTCGATGCCTTCGCGCAGCAGATTGATCCCGATCAGACAATCAAATTCGCCTTCTGACAGTTTGGTCAGAACCTTGACCCGTTCCAGCGCATCCATTTCGGAATGCAGATAGCTTACGCGCAGTTCAAGTTCGTTCAGATAATCCGAAAGCCGTTCGGCGCTTTTCTTGGTCATGGTCGTAACCAGCACCCGTTCTTTGCGTCTTGCACAGGCGCGGATCTCGGCAGCCACATCGTCCACCTGACCTTCCAGCGGCCGGACTTCGATCACCGGGTCGAGCAACCCGGTGGGCCGGATGATCTGTTCCACCGGCGGCGGGGTGCGCTCAAGTTCGTAATTACCCGGCGTGGCCGATACATAGATCGTGCGGCGGAGCAAACGCTCAAACTCCTCAAACTTCAGCGGCCGGTTGTCCAGCGCTGACGGCAGCCGGAATCCGTGGTCGATCAGCGTTTGTTTGCGGTTGCGGTCAGCTTTGAACATGGCATTGATCTGCGGCACGGTAACATGCGATTCGTCGATAATGGTCAGAAAATCCTGCGGGAAAAAATCGAGCAGGCAGGGCGGACGGCTGCCGGGCGCCCGTTTGGCCAGGTGGCGCGAATAATTTTCGATGCCGGAAGCATAGCCGAACTCTTTGAGCATTTCTATATCGCAAGTTACCCGCTGATAAATACGTTGGGCTTCCACCAGCAAGCCCTGACTTTCAAAAAATCTGACCTGTTCGTGCATCTCTTTGAGTATGGTTTCGCTGGCTTCTTCGATGCGTTTGGCCGGCAGCACAAAGTGTTTGCAGGGGTAAAAAGTGATCGCCGGCGGCCGGGTTTTGATGTGGCCGGTAACTGCATCGTGGCGCGATATGGCTTCTATCTCGTCGCCCCAGAACGATATGCGGATAAAGTCATCGCGCTGCGGTTCAAAAACTTCCAGCGTATCGCCTTTGACCCGGAATTGACCGGCTTCGGGCGCGGTGTCGTTGCGTTCGTATTGTATATCAATAAGTTTTCGCAAAAGTTCATCGCGGTCGATCTCATCGCCGGCAGACAGTGTTACACACATATTGGCGTAATCTTCCGGCGACCCCAGACCGTAAATACATGATACACTGGCAATAACGATCGTATCGCGCCGTTCCAGCAAATTGGCGGTACTGGCCAGACGCAGTTTTTCGATATTTTCGTTGATCGAAGCATCTTTGGCTATATATGTATCAGTAGCAGGTATATACGACTCCGGCAGATAGTAGTCGTAGTAGCTGATAAAATACTCTACCGCATTTTCCGGAAAAAACGCTTTGAATTCGCTGTAAAGCTGTGCCGCCAGCGTTTTGTTGTGGCTCAACACCAATACCGGTGAATCCAGCTGGGCGATCACATTGGCCAGCGTAAAGGTTTTGCCCGAACCGGTAACGCCCAGCAGCGTTTGTTCGCGCTGGCCGGAAGCAAAATTTTTTACAAGTGCGCTGATCGCCTGCGGCTGATCGCCGGAGGGAGCGTACTCTGATTTTAACTTGAATAGACTCATGTTGACTCCTGTACTTATTGTTAATATACGGTTATAATTACACTTTGCAAGCTCTTAAACTTGAAAAATCCTGCCTTTGGTGGTACATTATTGCTGCAACAGTTGTCTTGTAATGTAACAAACGTTTAAAACAGAGAGGTTTTCCTTATGAGCGGAATTTTCAAAGCATACGACATTCGCGGTGTAGTGCCGACTGATCTCAATGAAGCTGTGGCCGAAAAAATCGGGATGGCTTATGCGGTTTTCTCCGGGGCCAAAAAAGTCGTGGTCGGCCGCGATATGCGTCCTCATTCAGTTGATATGTTCAACGGTCTGGCCGCCGGTCTGACCAAAATGGGCTGCGATGTTATCGATCTGGGGCTTTGCTCCACTCCCATGAGCTATTTTGCCAACGGTACTTTGCAGGCGGATGGTTCGATCATGATCACCGCATCGCACAACCCCGGCGAGTGGAACGGGTTCAAACTCTGCCGCGCCAATGCCGTGCCGATTTCCGGCGCTACCGGCATCATGGATATTGAAAAACTGGTGATGGCCGATGATTTTACTCCTGCCGCCGTTCCCGGCAAGATCGAAAAATATGATATTTCCGCTCAATATGGCGCTTTCCTGCGCAAGTTCACCAAATTCGGCGGCAAAAAACTCAAGATCGTAGTGGATTACGCCAACGCTATGGGGTCTTACGAAATCGCCGGTATCGAAGATCTGTTCGAGATCATCCCGATGTATAAAGAATTGGATGGCACGTTCCCCAATCACGAAGCCAATCCGCTGCATCTGGCCACCCTGGATGACATCCGATCCAAAGTCAAAGCCACCGGTGCTGATTTCGGTGCCGCATTTGACGGCGATGCCGACCGTTGCGGTTTTATCGACAACAACGGCGAAATCATCCCCATGGATTTGTTTACCGCGCTCATTGCGCAGGATATTCTTGCCGACGGACCTGCAACCATTCTGTATGACTTGCGCAGCAGCCGTGCGGTCAGGGAGTGCATCGAAGAAAACGGCGGCAAGGCGATCATGTCGCGCGTGGGGCACGCATTTATCAAACAGCAGATGCGCGAAACCGGTGCGGTTTTTGCCGGTGAACTCTCCGGCCACTACTATTTCAAAGAAAACTTTACTGCCGAATCGCAAGGTCTGGCGCTGATAAAATTTGCCAATCTGGTGATCAAATCCGGTAAAAAAGCCAGCGAACTGGTCGCGCCGCTGCTGCGCTACAGTGCTTCCGGCGAAATCAACAGCCGGGTTACCGATGCCAAAAAAGTTCTGGATGCAATCAAAGATCGTTACACTGACGGCGAATCCTTTGAACTGGATGGTTTTTCAGTGGAATACCCTGACTGGCACTTTAATGTGCGCTGCAGCAACACCGAGCCGTTGCTGCGTTTGATCGTGGAAGCCAAAGACGAAAAACTCATGGCCGAAAAACGTGATGAACTTTTGAGCATCATCCGCGGCTGATTTCTGCCTATGGCTATCGAAGTATCCAATGCGGGGTTTCCCGGCGATACCACGCTGGAACTCTTAAAAAAGTTTCAGCGTGATGTCGCGGCGCGCGAACCGGATCTGGTGGTATTGCTGATCGGCTCCAACGATATGCTCTACCCGGGGCATATGCTTACCATCGGAGAATACTGTAAGAATCTTAATACTCTGCTTGACCGCACAGCCGTGATCGGCGCGGATGTTATTCTGATGACCGCGCCGCATTTTATAACTGCGCTGCTGTTGGAAAATTATCCGCAAACCATCGAACACGCGCTTTCGCCGGAAACGCGGCTGGTTCTGCTCAATGATGCGATCAAAGCGATCGCCGCGGAGCGGCAGCTGGAATTGGTTGACTTGTACGAACTGATTGCCCCCGTGGATATGAGTCCGGAGTCAATGATACTGAATCCGGCCAATTCTGATCGCCGCGATGGTATGCACTTTACCGCTGCCGGCAACCGGGCTGTTGCACTGGCTGTATACGAAAAAATCCGGAAATACTTTTCTGAAAAACGCCGTATCATCTGTTGGGGCGACAGCCTGACCTACGGTGTCTACATGCCGGGCAAAGGCACCGCCGACCCGGCAGCTCTGACTTATCCCGGAATCCTCTGCAAGCTACTCAACAGCTGAACCAATAAGCTGAGATACAGAACGCTGACGGCAAAGCCTTCCGCTACAACATCAGCAAATAAGTAAAACTGTTTTACACTCCCAGTCAGGTAACTTGCAGTTTTACCCGGGAGGTAAGACTAGTAGGACGTGTAGGATGTGTGGGATCACGCAATTCCTGCGGAGTTCACAGGTCTTACAGGTCTTACAGGTCCTACAGGTCTTACAGGTAATTTTCCCAAAATATAAGTCGCGATCACTTGTAAAATCACTGATTTATATTATATTCTTCAAGGGAGATCTACAGATGATTGAGGATGAGTGCAAAAAAATATTGATGCCATCCGGTGGGTATCAAAGGTTAAAATCGTATCGGAAGAGTTTAATTGTTTTTGAGGGAACTGCCTGTTTTGTACGGCGTTTTCTTAAAACAACTGACCGTACTGTTGATCAAATGGTACAAGCTGCCAGAAGTGGAAAGCAGAACATTATTGAAGGTTCTGCCGCATCTGCAATCAGCAGAGAAACTGAAATAAAGTTAACTGGTGTTGCTTTGGCTTCTTTGGAAGAATTACTGGAGGATTACAAAGATTATTTGCGAATACACCAGTTGCCGCTTTGGGATAAAGATTCCACTCCGGCTTTGGCTGTCAGGCGACTTGCGTACTCCAAAGAGGAAAGTTTTGAGCTTTATCGACCTTATTTGGAGAATCGCAGCGATGGAACTTGTGCCAATATTATGATTTGCTTGATAAACCAATGTACTTATTTATTACGGCGTCAATTACAAAAACTGACTGAAGTTTTTCCGATGCAGGGCGGAATCAGGGAGCGGATGACCCAAGCCAGATTAAACTGCAGAAATAAAAAACAGTGAATGTAGGACCTGTAGGACTTGTAGGACTTGTAGGACTTGTAGGACCTGTAGGATTTGTGTGGTCTTACTTGTCCTACAGGTCTTACAGGTCTTACAGGTCTTACAGGTCCTGCTTTTCGGGTAAAAAAACTCCCAGGCTGAAAGTTATCTGCCCGGGAGTGTAAAACAGCTTTACTTACTTGCTGATGTTGTAGCGGAAGGCTTTGCCATCCACGTTCAACTCGATGCGGCCATCCTTTACTGCGGCAGTAAAGCTGCCGAGTTTATTGCCTTTGCGGTCAAACGTATCGACTTGGGCGGTGCCGGCAAACGGCACTTTGATTGATACGGTTTCGGCCGCCACAAACGGCGTGGGCGTCAGTTCAATTATTTGACCTTTATAACGCAGCGCGTAATCGTGTTTGGCCTTGATTTCGTCGATGTCCTGCGGATTTACTGCGTAGATGAGGTTGCCTTCTCTCATCAGGTCAGAACGTTCACCGGCGGAATTGAGCACCGAAAAGGCTTCGACTTTACCCGGCAGACAGGCCGCAAAACCGCGGGGCGGCAGCAGATATTTTTTGCCGTTGAGTGTAACTGCAAAGTTTTCGGTCTTATTCTGGTTGACTGCCACTTCGAGGCCGTTTTCGTAGACGAGTTTGATCTGGTTGGTGGCCAGAGTTCCGTGCTTGATCGCGGCTTCCACAGTGTCGAGTTTACCGTTGACATTGTAGAAAATATCCTTGATCGGCACTTGCGCATAGTGCTTCTGCGCCGGCTGGATGAGGAAGTAGCTGCGCAGCAATGCCGGGGGCAGCTCCTTAAAAGGTTCACCCGAATAGTTGCCGATCAAATGTCCGGTACTGCCGTAGGCGTATTCATAGGCCAGCAGCTCGTAGCAATACTGTTCAATACCGCTCCGGCGGGCGCTTTTAGCCACCAGATTGAGGTCGTAACCGCAGTCGTTGGTCAAGGTGTGGATCTTGCGCAGATTAAAGTCCGGCAGCAGATTCAAATCGCCATGCTGCGGCTGGGCGTAGCTGTCGCACAAACCGGCCCAGAAAATCTGGGTGCGACCTTCGGAAAGCACCGGGCCGAAATCCGCTTCTTCAGTGCGCAGACTTTCCACAAATACCCGGAACGGCGCCGAAAATTTGGCGGCATCCGGCGTGCGTGCATCGTAGTCGGTGTAGCGCCAACAGGGCGGACAGGTTATCTGGTCAAGATAAGCGCAGTTGGGCGCGAATTTCCGGCGGTAAATGGCATTGTATTTTTTCTGCAATGCCACCATGCGGCTGATCTTGGTCTGTTTGGTGTTGCCGGAGCTGTAGATCCAGTAGCCGTTGCTGTCCAGATTAAGGTTGTTCAGATCCCAGGCCGGTGAGAATACATTCAGCAACATGTGGTCAGTGTAGATACCGGTACGGAAGCCGAGTTTTTGCATTTTGCTGAAAAGTTCTGCCAGTTTGGCATCGCCGCCCAGATCTGGATCGACCAGTTCTTCAATAAAAGTGGAGGGGCCGCCGTCGCGGTGCGGCACATACTGACGGCTCACATCGCCATGCAGACGTATGTTGATTTCGTCTGCGCCATAGGCTTTGAACGCTTCCCACATTTCGTATTCGCGGTCAAAGTGGTCAAGGTCGGGCATCTTGTTGACGTACCACATACGGGTACACCAGACATCGTTGATAGTTTCTTCCAGATACTTGTGCTTGTAGTTGGGAATATTGGGCAGAATGGCCGCCAGATTGTCGCTGACCGTTACCATGATGCGTTCGCGGGCCGGATTGCGTTTGCCGGCGGTGGTCGGCCAGTAGTAGCTGCCGCCGTTGATGATCGACACATCGCGGATAACGTTGGTCGGATCTTTTACATCCGGGTCCGGCATCCAGCGGTGGTCGGAAGTGGCCGGGTTGAGAAACCACTTGCCGCCGGGGGTGGAACTGGATTGCCCGAACAGACCGGAGGCATCAGAATTGTACCAGTCAATGTAAGCGGATACATAAACGTCATCAGCGGCAAAAATACCCGGCGGATCGCTGCGGTGCGCCCAGCTGCCCCAAACCAGATAAGGCACCTGAACAACCTTGCCGGAAATGCCGGTAATGGCACCGAATTTGAATTCTCCGACCATGGGATCGGCTTTCAGATCTGCGATCAGGGTGTTGTCGATCACATCCAGCTGCCAGCTGGCCTGGTAGTGATGGCGTTTGTCAATGGTGTATGTCCAGTCAAGATAAAGCGTTTTACCTTTGATTTCGGCCTTGTTCAGCTTGGCTTGGACGCGGGCACTGGTCGGCGGGATCAGGAAGCGCGCGCGCACCGGATAGATGTTGTTTTCGGCCCAGTAAAAACCGCCGCCATCCATGGGTTTGAACGTTTTTCCGTTGTACGAAGCTGTTATGTCAGAAAGCGCGCCGCTGGCCGGTTTGATGGTGTAAATCAGTTTTTTGCCGGAAGGCGTTACACTTTCAAATTGCCATTCCGCGCTGCCGGTGGCTTTAAGAGTGACGGTACCTTTTTCAGTGGCGGTCGGCAGAATGGTTTCCGGCCGGGTCGGCAGACCGATTTCCTCCCATGATGGCACCCGGGCATCGGGCAGGGCGTTGACCGGCTTCATATAAGTATGCAGACTGTCAAAGTAGGCTACTGTCTGCTTCTGGTTGAATCCGGTAAAGGTTATGGAAACGATTTCAGCCGGAGTTTTGATCACTTCCTGGAGCGGGGTCATGTGGATGCCCCAGCCGGGTTCGAGGAATCTGGCCATGCCGATGGAGTGGATTTTGCCGTCAGCATCGCGGAGCTGGATGCTGTAGCGCAGTTCCGGGTAAGGTTTGGTCAACCCGGGAGCAAACTTCCAGATAGCGAGCGTATCAAACGGCTCATTGATCTTGATCGGCTGTGGGGGCGCGATCTTTACAAACGCGTCATTGCCGGGAAAATCGCCCTGATTGAACTCGGCGCGCAAGACGTAATCGCTGAACATGGTTTTTTCTTTACTGCGGGTGATGACCGGTTTGACCGCGCCATTGGTATAAGTCATGGTCCAGCCGGTCAAGTCGTCAAAGTCGATCAGACTCGGAAACATTTCCTTATGATTTTTCTGATGCCGGTTGGGCGGATAAATAATTTTGTCAACATTTTTGTTATCCAGCGTTACGGTTACAGTTTGGCCGATGTCATCGGGCAGCAGGGTGTTTTTTTCCTGACTGACTTTGCCGATCGTGCCGGTAAAGCCGCCGCCGAATGTCAGGTCGGCTGTGGCCGGAAGCTGAACATTTTTGAAGAGTTTGCCGGTAAATTGGCCGTCGGCAAACAGCGCCGAACCTTTGGAACTGTTGACAAAGGTCAGCGTGGTGGTAACTTCTTGACGCAGAACTTGCGGTACGGTGAACTTTTCCCGGCCGAACTTGATAATCACCGAACCGTCAACCCGGGTCGAAAGAGTCAGGAAGTCGCCCCATTGCAGTAACGTTCCATCGGTGAGCTTTTCGGGCATGACTGTAAATTGAACCATGCCGTCAGTCGCAACTTGACCGGCAGATGCCCGGGTTGAGTTGTCCAACTTTTGGAAATCTCCGGTGATGCGGCGGTCTTCAGCATAGATGACCGCATCGCCGGCGGTAAGCGGGCGGTTTTTCTGCAGCGCCTGATAATTATTTTTGATCTCATCGGCAGTCAAAACCCGCTTGTGCAGACGCACCACCCCGATGCGCCCCTGAAAAGGCTTGGACCAATTGCCGTTGTAGCCGATATGCAGCACATTTTTGGCATTGTATTGGGGGATGCCGTTGCCTTTATCGGTGCGCAGGAGTTTGCCGTTGACATAGGAGAGACCCGATTGAGCGTCGCCGGTGTAGGCAAAATAAGCGTATTCGCCCGGCTGGGTGTTCCAGAAGATCCGGCTGGAAACCGTTTTTCCGGCCTGATTTATCGTGTAGCGGAAAACGAATTTTTCGTTGTTGAAGTTGGGAAAACCGATACTGTACGGCATAAGTACCGCATAACCGCAATTATTTGATGCGGGCTGGCACCAGACTTCGAGCGTAAAACCATCTTTGCCCCAGTCGGGGATGTTGCTGACTTTGATGCTGCCTTTGGGGGCCGGAAAGCTCCAGGCATTATCGGGTGCAGCGGCATTGGGCGCACCCGATAAAGTCAGTTCTTCAGCCGCAAGGTTGAGCGCGGTTGTGAGGCAAAAAGTCCCCAGCAATGCCGCCCATTTGAAACTTTTCATATTTTCCTCCTGATCTTATTGATTATTTATCACAAACGCTTGTGAAGATTGTTAAAAAAAACAAATCTGCCGTTTTCCGGCATCCTTCAGAATAGTATTATATCCGTATTCCGGGAAAAGTCAAGGGCAGAAAAAAGTTTTTTATGACTTTTTTGCCCTTGCCTTGAATCTGAAAAATTTCAGTGCGAACAACTGTGACTGCCGCAATCATGCCCGTCACCATGATCGTGGTGCTTGCAATGGAAATCGATGCGGGTGTGCAGTTTGCCCAGAGCATAGGCTTGCGCAACATCATCGGTTCGGCCCTCGGCTCCGCCGACAACTTTGATGTTGTTCTGCTGCAAAGCTGTGATCGCGCCGCCGCCGATACCGCCGCAGATAAGTACATCGACTCCAGCTTCGGCCAGCAATCCGGCCAGCGCGCCGTGCCCGGAAGTTCCGGCTGGCAGCATGGTTTTGCCGGTAACGGTTTTATCTTCGATCTCGTAAATGGCGAATCCGGGCGTATGACCGAAGTGTTGGAATACAGTGTTGTCCGCACCGCAAGAGATGGCAATTTTCATATTTATACACCTTGTAGAGTTTAGTTATAAACCGAGTTTGGCTTCCAATTCCGCTTTTTTCATAAAACCGACCAACTGTTTTTCCAACTGGCCGTTGCGGTAAAAGAAGAGGGCAGGGATGCTGTTGACCCCCAGCGATACAGCCAGCTGGACATTTTCCGGCTCTTCAATATTGATTTTACCGACAATAATATCCTCGTGATCGGCGGCCAGCGCTTCCAATTCAGCCGTCAATTTCTGACACGGTCCGCACCAGGTGGCCCAGAAGTCGATCAAAACGGCTTTTTCGCTTTGCGTGGTGAGTTTTTCAAACGATTCTTTATTCAGATGTAATACTTCCATAGCTTATTTTTCCTTATAATAGAGTTGACAGTGGCAGTATCCGGAAAATTCCGGATCGGCGATCTGACGCCGGAATTCTTCGCAGATGCAGATGTTTTCGGGCGTATGCTGCAGACGGCAGGGGCAGTAGCCGCCGTTTTTCTGCATCACTTCCCGCATCTTTTCCACCATTTGGGTATTGGAATTGAGTTTTACATTTTCCGGTAGATCCATGATAAGCAGACCTTATTTTATACTGGCGCCCATTTGACGCGCTTTTTCCAATGCCGGATTGCCGTTGATGGCTCCAACTTCGTAGACTCCCGGCACGGCAACAATACCGCATTCACGGGAATTTTCGCAGCAGGCAGCAAAGCCGCGCAGGGCTTCGATGGTGCCTTTGAACATGCTTTCGTCGGTTTCGGCCATGGTCATAAGATAGTAGAAATCTTTGTTTTTGATTTGCGGATAAACCATCACCGAGCGGTCGATCAAAGCCTTGAGCTGGGCGCACATAGTGTAAAAATATACCGGAGTCGCCAGCACGATCACATCGGCTTCCAGCATTTTCTGAATGACTGCCGGGGCATCGTCCTGAAAAACACATGTTCCGGTATGACAGGCATAACAGGCGCTGCAAAAGTTGATTTTTTTGCCCGCCAGGGTGACTTTTTCCACCTGATTCCCGGCGGCAGCGGCTCCTGCAATAAATGCATCGCAAAGAATTTCGCTGTTGCCGTTGCGGCGGGGCGATGAAGCTATAACCAATATTTTTTTGCTCATAAACAACTCCTTTTGAGGTGAAATTTTTTCACGTTGGTAATATACTGCCCAAAAAGATTATTTACAGCTCTAAAATGATTTTTTATTGATTTTTTTTATCTGCTCTGTTTCCGGTGAAGTTTGATACCTGATTTTTTAATAACATCAATATATGTTTTCCTGACCTTTTCCCAAAGTCCAATTATAAAATTTATCGGGGACAGGCTTTTTTACTCTGCGGCCGGGTGATCGTCCAAACTGAAGCGTTTGATAAGATACATCGGATCGGATTTGATCCTGCCGGAGATAAGTTTGCTCATGCTGTAAGCATCAATGATCCGTGCTTCGGCATCGCCGAATCTGCCGTGCTGCTGGATGTTGTTTGCATCCAGTTCAACTTCGACCCGACCGTAGTTGCGCGGCAGCCCCGGCATGTGCGGAAAGGTCGGTACGGTGATCAATTTGCCTTCCGGCGTGATCACTTTGGGGTAATACTCTACGGCGCATACAGTGGGGGCGCCATTGGTGTTTTCCAGATAATGCAAAGTCGTGTTATTTACATTGGTCACGCCGATCAGCAGTATCTTGCCGCGCAAGGCAATGATTTTTTCAAACGGCGAACCCCACCCGGCGGAAACCCGGCACTTTTCGTGCCCTCCGGTGATGAATCCGGCATTTTTGCCCCATGCCGCCATGCAGTGAGTAGGACTCAAGGAACGGATCACGCCGGGTTGTTTGCGGAACGCTTCGGTGATCAGTCCGCAATCGCTGGGGCGGGTGCGGACATCAAAAGTTATGCCGCTTTGTACCAGAAAGAACTCCGATCCGCCGGGAAAAGAGGGCATTATCAAGGTCCCGCTTTCCCCGACCGATCGCATCAGCGCTTCGACTGCGGTCAGCACACTTGCCGCCTTGATGTTGCGGAACGCACTGTGAACCAGCAGCGTATCGCCGCACTTTACGCCCAGCGCGCGCAAATCATTCAGCAGGTGTCCGGAGTCATACATGTTTTACTGCTCAATATAAATGATCATGTAACACTGCAGAGTTCCGGCGGGAACCGTGACTTTGACTGCGTTATCCTGTACGGTATAAGGCAGAATTTTTTTGCCTTCAAAGTCCGGCGAGCAGGCGTAAACCGACTTGACTTTGCCATCAGTTGGGATGGTAAAGCTCATTACTTCCTGCAGCGGATCATACGCGTTTGCCGGAGCTGTGCTGGGGATCTTATCGCCCGGTTTGTAGTTGGATTTGGTGGCATTGAGCAGATGCACCGCAATGCGGTTGCCGGTGGTCTTGTAGATCGACGTCAACACCTGTTCGGGGATCCCGGAAGCATCCCAGATACGGTGTTCCGGAGTAATGAACATATCCAGTATCTGCCAAGCCAATGCTTCGGCCTGCGGTTTGCGCTGGAATTTGATGATGTTTTTACTGGTAACTTCGATCGAGTACGCCGGAGTGGCAAAGATCGCCGGCGAGAAGTAGACCCGCCCTTTACCGATTTGATTGTACATCAACGCCGGAACCGTCGTGCCTTTATCGTTGATAACAAATTCCCAAAGTACATTGAGTTTATTTTTGCCTTTGGGATAGAAGTACCGGGCATAACGCACCGGGGCGTCGCTGCTGATTTCTTCGCCGGTGGCGCAAACCCGCAATTTTTTGTAGCCGGCAGTGTCGTCTTTCATATAATCGGCGCCGTTGAGCAGTTCCTGACCGAAAAGCCAGTGTGCGCGTTTCTGGGCGATCTCATCATAATATCCCACAAAACCGGAGGCGTAAACAACACCGCCGTTTTCCACATATTTTTTGATTTCGGCAATATCCTGTTTGCTTAAACTGGTGGCGGTCGCCACGATCAGAACCGGGTAATTTTTGAGCGTTTCCTGATTTAATCCCTGGTCATTGATAAATTCGTGCGGCACATGTTTGCTGCTCAAAAGCTGCGACCAGCCCATCAATTCGTTGATGGGCGATATGCTTTTGCTGCAGTCGCGGCTGGAGTTGGAAAAATAGAGCAGGATTTTTGCCATGCTTCGCGCCGTTTTGTGCGACATGTTGCCCTTTTCTTCGGTAAACGCCCGGTAGTCGGATTTGCCTTCCGGTCGCTGAAATCCGCGCATCTGCCAGGTGGTCTGGGCGTGCATGTTGTTCAAGGCCCAGCCGAAATACATCACATCCCAGTCCCGGGCATCGTTGTAGACCAGACCGAAAACCGGTATGCCGTAGCAGTTGCGGTACATATTTTTCATTTTGCGCATGGAGTATGTACCGCGGTAGCTGGCAAACGCATTGCGGGTCATTATTTCTGTACCGATAAAGTCGTAACTGCGGCAGAATTGTTCCAGTACCGCCGAGGTGGTCAGCGAGGCATAGTTGCCCCACATGCCGTAATGGGTGGTATAGCCGATAAAAACCAGTTCCGGCTTGACCGGTTTGAGTTCGCCGCGCAGTTCCACCCAAAAGTCGCCGATCACTTTCTGCCGCCAGGCCAGCCACGCCCGCCACAGCGGCGAATTGCGGTTCAGCAAATGTTCGCTGGTTTCGTCGGCGGGCAACACCCAGTTGGTGTCGCGCGTAAAGGCTTCGCGGCACCAGGCGCATCCGCAGAAATTATCGCCGTGGAACGCGATCTCGTCGACCATGATCCCGTCAATATCGGTGCTTTTTACAAAGTCAGTCATGTAGTCAAAAAAGACCCGCTTGGCGATCGGATTGGTCGGGCAGAGTCCCCGGGCCGGCAAATGACTGGTAACGGTGAACTGCAGCTGTTCCATTCGTTCGGTCATAACGCGGTAGCCGCTGTCGCACTGCCACAATAGCGAGTAATCGCTGTGGTCAAGGAACTTCATGCCCAGCTTATGACCTTCGGAGTTGATTCTTTTGCTCATCGCCTTGACCCGGTCAAGGTGAGCCGGGTAGGTGTGGCGCGAGAGAAAACCGTTGAGCATGATAACACTGGTTTGATCCTGTTTTAATTCCGATAAGCGGCGTTGCAGACTTGCCGGATCGGCAAATTCTGCAAAACTGCCGTTGTTGCCGGGGCCCAGACTGCCGATCATCGCGCCGCCGCGCCAATCTTTTTTGCCGGTAAAATCGGCGTAAGCGGTGGGGTATTCCAGCGCTTTTCGAGTTTTTTTCATCTCCTCGCCGGGGATGGGCAGCGCGTAGCTTGAAATATTGAAGTTGTATTCAGGTTCTTTTGCGTAATGGCCGCTCTGGAACATCACCGAGGGGTGCGGACCGGCCGTGCTGACCCAGAACCCGCGCTTGAAAGTCAAATCTTCGTAACTGGTTTGCAGCAGCGAATCATTGAGCGTGGCCAACCGCCAGTCGCCTTCAAAGGTAACATCGGCTGACCCGTTTTCGATCCAAACCGGGAAGCTGGCGTGGGTTACACGCATGGGCGCGGCGCTCAAAGCATTGATATACTTTTTGCCGTTGACTGCGATCGACATGTTTTTGACCGGGCGGTCATAAGTCGGTATTGCCACGGTGATCAAATGCAGTCCTTTGCGCAGACCGGTCATGCGGAAAGTTGCACTCTTATCGGAATAAACCGCGCTGTAATATGCCCCGCTGGGGGCAAAAGATTCCTGTTTAAGTTGCAAGTTATCCAGCCAACCGTATTTTTTACCGGCGGCAAAGCTGGTTGTTCCGGCGTTGGTGTACATCTTGCCGAATTTTTTGGCGCCGAAGACAAACTGTTCGTCCGCCGGCAGTTCCGAAAAATATTTGCCGTTGAGCCGGGCGTGGCGGAGTGAATAATCATTTTCGGGCAGAGCTTCGTAGATCTGCAGTTTGGCCGCCAGCGATCCGCCGTAAAAGTGGGGGGTGTAGCTGACTTTGATTTCAATAAAATCCCCGCGGCGGGTAAAGCTCCACAAGCTCATGATCCCGGCATTGGGCGGATAGTCACTGTAAAAATCGTTGCTGCCGGCCGGACTGCAGTCAATGGTGATGCTGCGGTGTTTGTCCGGCGCGGTCAACGTGATCTGACGGATGTTGCCCTTGGCCAGCTGGGCGCCTTCCGGCGCATCGGCCGGAATCACACCCTTGCTCCAGAAGGCTTTGCTTACCCGGCCCTGAACAGCCTTGTAGCTGTAGTTGGCAAACTCTTTGTACGGCAGATAAATGGCGTAAAATTTGAGTTGGCTGTCAGCGTATCGACTGTAGGCGGGGAGTTCAAACTGGAACGATATTTCCACTTCTCTGCCATTGTTTTTCAGTACGGCTTCCCGGCGGAACTGCAGCTTTTCCATAGTGCCGAACCGGTTCAAAACGGTGTGTTCACCGATTTTTTCGGTACGGCTGTCAATTCCGGCAAAACCATTTTTCTGCAGAAGGCTGAATTGTTCGCTGACGATAATCGGTTTGCCCTGATAGGTAACTTGCAAGTCGCCATTATCCTGCAAGGCAAACTTTTGAGCAAAAACCGACAGCGGCAGCAGGGCCGCGGCAATGGCAAAGAGATGCTTTTTCATAAATCGATCTGGAAATACTTTGGATTAATAATTTTCGTCAAAATCGCCTTCAACGACTTGAATGACAAAGTTTTTTATCGAGGTTGCCCGCACTTTTTCCAGCGTGATATTCACCTGATTGACATGGCCGCCCATACGCAAAGTGTTGATTAAATTGGGGTGGATCATAGGTGCTGTTTCATACGGCGGTTTTTTGCCTCCGCTGAACGGAGACATATCGTGGAAGATCAGAAAATCCGGGTTGTGTTTGCCGACCATGTAACGGTCAGCAATGGGATATTTGGAGCCGAACGGGTAATCCGTGCAGTGATGGACCATAATGTAGGCATAGCTGTTCAGGCTGTTGTTATTATCCGGGTCGGCGTTGGCCGCTCGGTTGTAACCGTAAAAAGTTGTATCACTGGGGCAGCGGTAAGCCGTGGCCGTGGTCTTGTTGCTGCTTGTACTGGCAAAATAACCCTGTTTGGTCAACATGTAAGGTGCAGATGCTGAATCGCTGTAGTTGCCGGTTATGTATGTGCCGTTACCGCCGCTGCAGTCTTTATGAACCGCCTGCATAAGGTTGTCTTGGTTGTCGTTGGCATACATCAGCATAGCGGTGCCGATCTGCTTGAGCTTGTTGACACAGTTGCTGACTCTGGCGCGTTCGCGGGCGGCAGAGAGTGCCGGCAGCAGCATGGCCGCCAGAATGGCGATGATGGCAATTACCACCAAAAGTTCGATGAGGGTGAAACGTCTTTTCATGTTTACTCCTTGGGTTGATATTTTTATAAGTTTGTACTTTGAAACTGCTACTGTAATAACTTCCATAAGTTTTTTATAAAACTCAAATCAGAAAAATTACAAATTGCTTATACTGTAACCTGTTTTTCATCATTGATGAAATATAAATACCTCCACATGGTAAATATACATCAGAATGAGATGTTTTTCAAGGGGGCAAAAAAAAATACCCCGGTTTTTATCCGGAGTATCCAGTTGGGTAAATATGTTTTTTTTAATGAAGCACAGTTGGCTTTTCGGCACACCAGAATAGTTTTTGGCCGATGATGTAAGGTTTTTTCTCGATGGCTTTTTCCATTACGGCCGGGAACCCGCTGACTTTGCACTCCACACATTTATAAATAATGTAATCGGTAGTTACCACCCAGTAGCGGGTGCCGACCAAACTGTCGGCATTGTGCAGCTGACAGGCGTTGAATACGGCGGCACTCTGGGCAAAATCTTCTGCCGATGGCCCCCATGGCCACGGGGCCAGCTGCGAGTGTTCGGCAAAACCCTCCGACCCCCATGCAAACAACCCCAGCAGTACATGGACCTGGGCGTAACCGTCAATGCGTTCAGAACGCAGTTGGTAACAGGCTTGATAGCCGGGCGAATCAGTGTTTACCGGAGGAATAGTGTTGGCTTCGTTGCTGGAAACCGCCGTAGTGCAGCCGCTGATTGCCGTCAATAAAATGACGCCTGACAATAAACAAATTTTTTTCAGCATAAAAATGCTCCTTTCTCGGTTGAAAATAGAGATTGCATTTTTTGTACAATTGTTCGGCAGATAACGGTTTCAGTCTTCTGTCGGCAGGTGCATCAGATGCCAGCTTACTGCAATTCCGACGATGAGCAATAAGATCCACAGCCGCCAGTCGCGGCAAATCACGCCGGTGAGCGTCAGCGAAAGATATAACCATAAAACCGCACGGTATTTTATTTTGCGCGAAATTTTCTTATGCCCGGCGCGGATCGCTGCGGCATAACTGATTGCCGGGATTTTAAGCAGATGTTTCTGCAAAACTGGTGTACCGGCAGCAAAATGCAGTGCTGCCAACAGAAAAGGCACGGTCGGCAACACCGGCAGCAGGATGCCAATAATGCCCAGCGCAAGAAAAATAAGCGAAAAAAACGGGTACAGGAACTTTTTCATAATATTCTTTTATTGAGTGTTGCTTAACTTGATTTGAGCTTGGATCGAATATATTGTTGCATTTTTTTGCAAAAAATATTCCGGAAAAGTACAATAAATTTGAAATCTTCTCAAAGCTGTGTTATATTGTTTTCAATTATTGTGTTTACGGGAATGAAAATCAATCAATGGAGGAAATTATGAGAATTCCTGAATTGGCGGCACTGCTTTGTTATTTTGTGCTGGTGTTGGGGATCGGTGTTTACTTTTTCATTAAAGGCAGAAAGGGCGGCGACGAAAAAGAGTATTTTCTCGGCGGCCGTCAGATGAACGGCTGGGTTTCGGCGCTTTCGGCCGGAGCTTCGGATATGAGTGCCTGGGTGCTGATGGGGTTGCCGGGTGCGATCTACCTGACCGGTATGGGGCAGGTGTGGATCGCGGTCGGTCTGCTGCTGGGGACTTTTGCGGCGTGGATCTTTGTTGCGCCGGTGCTGCGCCGTTATTCGATCGTGGCGGGCGATGCGATCACGCTGCCGCAGTTTCTTACCAAACGTTTCTGCACCGACAACAAGGCGATCATGGTGGTTTCGGCTGTGGTGTTTGTGGTAACGTACTGCGTATACACGGCAGCCAGTCTGCACGCCTGCGGCACCTTGTTCAATACAGTGCTGGGTGTTGATCCGAGCAAAGCTATGATCGCAGCCAGTGCTGTAATTGTGATCTACACTTTCCTCGGCGGGTTCAATGCGGTCTGTTGGACCGACTTCTTTCAGGGGATGCTGATGCTGGGTGCCTTGATGCTGGTACCGATCTTGGCTGTGGCGATGATGAAAACCGGCAGTTTTGTTGCTCCGAAAGTTACGATCCCCGAAAATTACTACAATCTGCTTTCCAGCGGCAATGCTGATTGGAAGAGTTTTTCGGATATTATCTCCGGTCTGGGCTGGGGCTTGGGTTACTTTGGTATGCCGCATATCCTGATCCGTTATTTTTCGGTCAGGAGCGAACGCGAAATGAACAAATCGCGCATTATCGGCTGCACCTGGCTGCTGCTGATTCTGGCTGCCACCTGTGTGGTGGGGTTGGTCGGGCGCAAATTTATCGGCGATAAACTGGCTGCAGTCAATGCTGCCGGTAAAAATTCCAGCGAACTTATTTTTATTGAAATGGTGCGCAATGTATTTGATTGGATCGGCAACAGCATCGGTTTGATGGCGATTGCGATCTTCTGTGCCGGTATTCTGTTGTCGGCGATTCTGGCGGCGGCCATGAGTACGGCCGACTCGCAACTGCTGGCGTCGGCATCGGCATTTGCGTCTGACCTTTACAAGCCGATTTTCCGCAAAAACGCATCCGATAAAGAGATGCTCTGGGCAGGCCGTATTGTGGTGGTGGTGATCGCTGTTGCCGCATTCTTTATTGCTGCCAGTCCCAAGTGCGCCGGACTTATGGCGTTGGTTTCCTGCGCTTGGGCCGGATTTGGTGCGGCGTTCGGACCGGTGGTGCTGCTGGCGCTTTTCTGGCGGCGACTGACCTATGCGGGGGCATTGTCCGGGATCGTGGCCGGTTTTGTGGTCGATGCCCTCTGGTATATATTCATGGTAGGCAAGACCGGTATTTACGAAATCATTCCCGGCTTTGCGGCCGGTATGCTGGTGGCCGTGGTTGTGTCGCTGTGCGGCAAACGCCCGTCGCTGGATGTGATGATGCTGTTTGAAAAATCCCGTAAACCGCAGGATTGATCGCATCAAGCGTTGATGACAAGTTCTGCAACAGCAGCCGCGCATAAAGTTCGGCTGCTGTTTTTCTATTTTGCGGCAGCAAATCCGGCTGAAAACCGGTTTTTTGACCGTAAACAGACTGAAAAACTGAAAAATCCGCAAAAAAATGCAATATTGAGCTTGAAAAAATAAAAACACAAGCTATATTAAATGACATGTCGTAAATGAGAGCTTGCTCGAGCGAGCGACTCATGTTACTGTCGGGGTGTGGCTCAGCCTGGTTAGAGCGTTGCGTTCGGGACGCAAAAGTCGGAGGTTCGAATCCTCTCACCCCGACCATTTTTTTTGTAAAAAAATGGTCAACGAAGCCGTCAGGCTTCACTTCGTGCGGCGACAGCCGCTCTTCTCTTAAAAAACGGAGTTTTTTCTTCACATCTTCACCTGTCTGGATTCTGCCTTGAAGTGGACCACAAACTGGACCACAACTCAAGGAGAAAATGTGTTTCATGGCAGCAGAAATCCCGAATCTCGTCAAGCGTAACGGCATCTATTACTTCCGGTGTCGTATCCCCTCAAATTTGACCAACGGTCGTGCCCGTGAGGTGAAAATCTCCCTTAAAACCGGCGATTTGACTTCTGACCTCCTTGATGTTATACTAAAAGTGACAGATTACTCACGGAGAGTAATCGTAGAAACAGTTAAATCGCATAAGCAAGGTACAAACCTACAAACTGCTTTACGACGGAGACTTGAGTTGCCGCAAGTTTTTTCTGGGGCTCAAGACAGCAGAGACAGTAGCTTCAAAGAAAATCATTTCGAATGATGCGTTTGAAAAAAATATTTTAACAGCATCTTCTGCATCTATTAACATTTTTTACCCCCATATTAAGAATTCATCGTTAATAAGTAATTATTATAACAGAACAGTCGGTTGCGTTTATTGCCGGTGGTTTCTTCGATGATGTTGAATTCCAGCAGGTAATTCAGCATTTTGCCGATGGTGGCATTGGTAAGTCCGGTCAGTTCTTTCAGTTTGGCGATGTCGGCTATCGGGTGACGGAGCATTGCCTGATGCACTGCCAATGCTGATGTCGCAGCTCTGCCAAGTGTTGCAATCTTTGCTCTGTCACTTTCGATTTGATTGTGCAAATTCAGGATGATTTCATTACTTTCTTTTGCCGTTTCGATGACGGCTTCCAGAAAGAAATCCAGCCAACGTTCCCAGTCGCCGTTTTCACGGATGCCATTCAGCAAGTCGTAGTAGTATTGACGGTGACTCTTGAAATAGTAGCTCAAGTACAAAAGCGGCTGTTTCAACATTCCTCCGTTGCACAACAGTAAAGTAATCAGCAAACGCCCGACTCTGCCATTTCCGTCGAGGAACGGATGTATCGTTTCAAACTGAACGTGACTCAATGCTGCCTTTACGAGAAGCGGAGTGTTTTCATCGTGCAGAAACTTTTCCAGTTCCCCCATACATTTGACCGCTTCTTCCGGCGGCGGAGGGACAAAAAAGGCATTGCCCGGACGGGTTCCCCCTATCCAGTTCTGACTGTGACGGAACTCTCCCGGATTTTTGCCGC
>SUWA01000032.1 GCA_015061695.1 Lentisphaerota bacterium | reverse complement strand
TGCCAATGCCCTCTTGGGATGCGCAAACTCTACAATGCTGAATAAGGCGTACAAGTCTTGAAGCGCATTTATAATGATGCCAACAGCTGCCCCTCAAAGCAAATTCATAAGAAAATGCAAAAATATAACGCAGAATAACCGGATATGTTACATATTTGAGCTTAATTACTACAAAACACAGGGGCTGTTGCAAAACAGTTTTGCAACAGCCCCTGTATTCTTCAATAAATCAGTGTCAAAAAGTTATTCTACATAGCGGATAACTTCTTTGATCACCAGCCATTTGCCATTGATTTTTACATAATCGGCGGTGATTTTTTCAAGTTTTCCGCTGGCAAAATCATTCATGGTGTAGACCACATTTGCTTTATCGTTATTGATTTGAACAGAAATAAACTTGATGGTCTTATTGGCCTGGGCGATTTTCTGTTGGGTCGCGTTAAGCTCCACCTGGGCCAGCTTAACTATGGCTTCGAGCTGCTTCCGGACTGTCGGGTCGTTGTTCATGGTTGTGTACAGCTCCCGCTCTGCCGGCGTAAGCTCTTTGCCTTGCTGAAGGGCATGCAGCTCCACAAAATCCAGCACCGTCCAGTCCGGCCCGGAAATTTTTTTCATTATATCCATGGCTTTACAGATCGTTTTTACCTGGGCATAGTCCAGTTTTTTGCCCTGGGCTGAAGTGGTCTGGAAATCCTTGTGGCAAAAACTCAATGATTTATCGCCATCCAGCTCCGCTTGTGCCTTATAGTAGTCAGCGATAGTTTGCTTGAGCGCCGCTTCGTTGGCATTGAGGGCGAATACAGCTGTTGTCATCAACAGCGCCAAAAAGAATCGTTTGAGCATTTTTGCTTTCCTTTCATTATTTTTCAGTAGGGTCAATCATCGAATTTAGTGGTATCCAAATACCATTTGCCGTTGGTATAGACAAAGGCCTTGCGTTCATTGGCCAACTTGACCAGATTGTCTATATAAACTTTTTTCAACTCCGGGTCGGCCATGATTTTTTTGACAGTTTGGCGTGTTTCTTCGGTTATCCCGGATTGAAAACCTGTCTGCAATGACTTTAATACCAATGCCATATCGTTATTGGATTCTGCCAGAATCTTTTTCTGCAGTTCCGGCGGTATAATGGCAAAAAATTTATTCATGTCGTTGCTGATAATGCTTTCGGCAAAAGTCTGACAAACCGCTTCTTTACTGGATTGGTCGGGCAATGCCGGCTGGGCTTTGAGTTTTTCCATTACCTTGCCAAAACCTTCGCCCAGGTACCATTGGCCGTTAATTTTCACCAGGGCATCAGGCGTGCTGCAGAAGGTTTCGATCAAATTTTTTCTGCTTTGCGGATCTTTATAAAGCAGTTTGATCTTATCCATCAGGTGGGCGTTATTTTCAAAGATGTATTTTTTCAGGTCGGCTTGGGCTTTTTCTGCACTGCCGCACTCTTCGATCGCTTCCCGTTGAGTGGCCGGATCGAGCATTAGCCACAGCAAATCAGTATTCCGGTTGGCCAGACTGCGGAGAATCGCATCTGCCGCCGATTTTTTGTCGTTATAGAGTTGTTTGCGCGGGGCCGCAGATTTGGCTCTGGCGGAAAAAATATTTTCGCCGGAAGCATGGAACGCAACACAACCGCAGAGCAGCAGTGTGGATAAAAGGATTTTTTTGAACATCGTCATATTCTCCTTCAGATAAGTTTTTTATAAAAATGCCAGATAATCAATATAATACTTGCCGTCGAGCTTGATCATGGCTTTGCGGTTGCTGAGAATGTATTGTATGGCCATGCGCTTCAGAAAACGGTCTTTATCGGCGCTCCGTATTTTCTGCATCTCGGGGGAATCTTGCTTTTCCAGAAGTTTTTGTTTGAGCATTGCCAGCGCCAGTTTGGAGTTGCCGCAGCGTTTGACTGCTTCCTGACGCGAAGCCGGCGAGGCCAAAAGCCAGATCGCCAGATGATCCTGAATTGCCATTGCGTGAATAAATGCTGCCGCTACTGCGTGCGGCGAGGATTGATTGAGTACTGGTAAGGCCGGTATGTCGGTCAGTTTTTGCTGTAAAAGTTGATAGACAATATCAGTTACAGGAAAATACTTGCCGTGTTGATAAACATAAATCCCCGGCACGGCTGCCAGCAGCCTGATCAGTTCGGCAGTCCGGGCGGGGTCATCAAGGATAACGCCCAGTTTCCGGGCCGACTCTATGTGTTTATCTTTGCGCATATCCTTTTGCAGTTGGGTGATGACTTGCCCGGGAGTATGCTGTCTGCCCTGCAGTTTCTGCTGCTGTTCCGGCGGGAGTAATTGCCACAAAAACTCTGCATCCTGCAATAGAAATGCGTAAAGAAAATCCTCAAGTGCTGCCTGCGGAGTTGTTTGATCCGGCCCGACCGGTTCAACTTGCTGCGGTTGAACCGGCAACTTATCCGGCGGCGCGCTCCATGCGAGTGAACAGCTGCCGGTCAGCAGTAAAAGCAGGAGGATTTTCTTCAACATTACATCTGACCTTCATGAAAGATGATTTCAGCGACCGGATGCGCTTTTATAAAATCTTGCAGCATCCGGTCTAAAGAGTACAGTTATTTGGCCGGGGAATTGAAATACCATTTGCCGTTGATCTTGATCATTTGGGCGGCAAACATATTGACGAATTCTTTTTTAGCCTGCGGGATCATTTTCTTGAGCATGGCTTTGGCCTGTTCTTCGCTGCCGCACTCTTTGATGCCCTGCTGTTTCATCTGCTGGGGCATAAAGGTCCATACTTTGTTGACATCTTCGGCCAAATAGGCTTTCAACAATTCTTTGGCATCTTGGAACGGCATACCGGTGGATTTGGACATTTGCTGGGGGATTTGCAGCAAATGTTTGCTGAATTCAGCTTTGGCTTTGGCTTCGGAGCCGAAATTTTTGATCATATTTTGCCGGGTGTCCGGGGAGAGTATGCTCCAAATGGAATCAACATCGCCTTCCATCGCGGCAAGCAGGAGCGATATGGTTGCTTTTTCTTTGGTAGTTTGGTCTACTTTGACTTTGGCGGCAGCCAGGTTTAAGGAACACAGGGCTGCAACCAGCAAGAGAGTGAGTTTTTTCAACATGATTTTTTTCTCCTTTTGTTAGAGTTGTGTAATATATTTATCAGTTGGTTATATACCATTTGCCGTCGATCTGGACCGTGAGCCGGTAAAAGCTTTCCAATGTTGACTTGTAATTGTTTTTGAGCAGTTCGGTAAAGTTTTTGCAGGCTTCTTCCTTATTTGTACCTTCCAGCATCTTTTGCCGGAAAGAATAGGGCATCATTGCCAATGCCATTGCCTGATTGTCGTTGATGGCATGGTACGCCGCGGCCATCAGCAGGGTAAAAGTATCCTCCGGCGGTATTTGGGCTTCCTGTGAAATTTGCTTTATTTCAGCGTTAGTTTGAGCCTGTTTTTTAAGCATCGAGGAATAATTTTTTTCCAACGCAATAATGGCCTGGGCCTCATTATTGAACAATTTTATCTGCATTTCTTTGGCTTTGGGTTGGAGCAGCATCCAATAGCGAAATATATCGTAGTCTTTAAGGATCAACATTATTTCGTTGCAGATTTCCTCCTGACTGGCCTGTTTTACCTTGGGATAGTATGGCTCATTCGGCATCCTGGCGATAATATACCACTGACCGTTGAGCTTGGTCGGTAAAAAATCCTGGGCAACAGCATTGCGGATGGACTGTTTTTCCGCCGGATCACTGAATTTGGCAGTCAACTGCGGAAAATCACTGTCGGCAAGATGCCGGGCAAGAACCTCCAAGGCTTGGGCTTCGTTGGAGCTTTCGACTATATAGCACAAGCGGATCTCCGGGGTGAACAACTGCCACAGCATGGCTGTATCGCCATCGGCCATTGCCTGAATAAACCGGTCATACACCGCCAGACCATCGGTGCGGTCAAGCGGTAACTTTTCCGGCGCCTTCCGGCGGGATGTTTCCGGAGTTTGTTTGGCCGGTAAAGAGTTGTTTTTTTCTGTTGCCGCGCGGCGAAACGGGTGTTTTGCCGGCACCAGAGTTCCGCAGAGCAGAAAAGCAGATAACAAAAAGATTTTTTTTAGCATGTTTATGAACTATTTATAATTTTGTTATGTTTGTTGTATGCCTGACGTGCAATACTTTTCCGGTTATTTACTTTGTTTGGCAAAAGCACGGAAATCCAAATACCATTTGCCGTCGATATGGACCCAGGCTTCGTTGCGGTCGGCAGTTTGTACAGCATGCTGCAGCAGCAGTTTTTTCTGTTCCGGATTTTCCAAAGCAGCCTTAACGTCATCATCGGCGATCAGGTTTGCGGCAAGTTCTTCCAATGCCTTTGACTCACTGCCGGTGGCGGCAATCGACATTTGTTTGTTTTCCGGACTGCAAAGCTGCCAGAACAAATAAATATTACCATCGGCCACGGCGCGGAAAAAACTTTCGGCAGTTTCTTCTTTGCTGCTTTGTCTGGCAACTGTATTTTTGAAGTCTTTGATCTTGCGGATCACATCCTGCGGTTTATCCGGGGCGAAATACCAGCGACCGTTCCTCAAAACCATATTTTTTTGCAGTTCACCGGCAATAGCGTTCTTTTCTTCCGGCAGGTGTTGGGCAACGATTTTCATTGCATTTTCGGTGTTGCCGTACTTTTCAATCAACGCTTTTTTCTCATCTTCCTGCATCAAATCCCAGATAACCTGTGCATTGCCGTCATACAAAGCGAGCGCAAACTTGACGGTATCTTCCGGCGGCAGCTGCATTTGCTTGCTCATTTTGCCGGGAACAATTTTGCACCGCCAGAGGAAATCATGTTTTGTCAGGCCCTCCGCCTGCAGCATTTTGACGAATTCCGGATCAAGGAGCTGCTCCAGAGTTACTGTATCGGCGTTCAATATGGCAACGAAAATAGTGCGGGCAGCTGCAGTCTGATCGGATGAGGCTGCTGCCGGTTGCTGCCGGGCGGGTGCTGACGTATCGCCGGAAGCGTCCGGCATGAAAGTTACTATACATGCCGCGGTCAGAAATAATAACACTTTTTTGAACATTTTTACCTCCTGGGTTAAGGTTCCAAATTTAATATAATCCGTTGCTTACAGAAATACAACCGTCAAAGAATAATTTTTGTCAAAAAGTTATTCAACAAAAAACGGCGTTCCCCCGGTTGGGAAACGCCGCTGCAGAATTTGAAAAAAACTTGGATCAGTCGTTCAATTTGATAAAGTCGATATACCACTTGCCATTGCTGTAGACCCAGGCATTCTTTTCGGTAATACCATCAATGAGTGCTTGAACAAAAACCTCTTTTTGTTCCGCGTTGGCCATGATTTCTTTGGCTTCAGCATCCGGCTGGAAGGCTTCTTTCAGTTCCGCTTTGCCCTTTGCTTCGCTGCCGCTTTCCTCAATGATCGCTTTTTTGTTGGCGGGGCAGAGCAGCTGCCAGAGGGTATCAATATCGCCATTGGCTACGGCAGCACCGAAACTTTCGGCGGCTTCTTTTTTGGTGGACTGCTTGACGGCGGCCTTCTTGGATGCGGCTTTTTTTGCCATATCAGGATCCGAAATGTACCATTTGCCGTTGCGTTTTACCATCTTGACATCTTTGGTGAATTCTTTGGTCATTTCTTTACGCAATTCCGGCAACATGGCTTTGAACATACTTTTAGCTGTATCAGCACTGCCGCATTGCTCGATAAGTTCCTGCTTTTCCTTTTGCGGCATCAATTTCCAGATGGTATCAATATCGTCGGTGAAAAAAGCTTTCATCAATTTGACCGCATCTGCAGGTTTCATTTCCATTTCTTTGGCCAGCTCATTGAGGTCGATTTCATTGGCCATGTAGTCGGCAAAATCTTTCTTGGTCATACCGTTTTGCTGGGCCTGTTTGAGAAGTTCCGGATCCATCAGCTTCCAAATGGTATCAAAATCTTTATCCAAAACTGCAAATATTACAGTTTTGACGACAGCTTCCTGACTGGATTGATCCAGCTTGGCTGACGCAGCTTTTTTGCGCGAAAAGAACGGATTGGCAGCCTGGATTGTGAACGTGCCGGCAAAGAGTACCAGCATCAACGCAAGAGTGATTCGTTTGAACATTTTTTTTTCTTCCTTTTATTAAGTTTGGTTGTTGTATTGTTTTTTGCTTGCGACACTATTACAGAGTATCAAAACCGACAAATCTGACAGGGGGATTACAAAAAAAAGAGATTTTTTTATTTTATTTGAAAAAAGTTGTAAAAAATCTTATTTCTGATTACCCGCCTTGCTTCTGATTGCGGAGTACTATATATTATAAAAAGTCATTTTGCAAATAATTTTTTTGCAACATCCAGCTATTGCAGAAAAAATCCGGTGTTCCTGTTGACGAAACACCGGAAAAGTTGTTTTTACTGATTGGCCAGATAATAGTCGCAGTAGCGCTTGACCTTGGCGTATTTTTCGCCCGGAGCTTTTTCAAGATAAGTACCGCCCAGACAGAAACACGCAAAGCCGCCGGAGGCATCCGCCCACGCCGCCGCAGTACGCATATCCAATTCGCCGGGCTGTTTGCCTTCCGAAAGCTGCATTACCAGCGAAGCCAACAAGCCGCCGGCAAAGTTATCGCCGCAACCGGTGGTATCACCGCGCTGTTCCGGATATTTGGCCAGATCTTCGTTTACCAGTTCGTTGACCGGCCACGAGGCCAGATCGACCTTTTTAAACAACCGGCCATCGGAGTAAACATGGAAGTTTTTGGCGCCGTGAGTAATGCAGACACTGCTTACGCCGCGCGTGGCAAAGTAGTTGACGATCTTTTCCAGCTCTTCCTCGCCGGAAAGCCGCCGTGCTTCGTCCCAGTCTACGGCCAGCAGGTCAATATATTTGTAAGTTTCTTCGCTTTCGCCCAGCGGCCAGCGCCCGTTGGGGTCGCGCATTTCGTTGCGGAAGTCAAACACGGTGGCCACCATGGTGACTTTGCCGGATGCTTTAGCCTGTTTCAGCGGTCCGGTCAGCTGGTCGTGCAGCTTGGGCAGCAGCGCTGTGGCGCTGAAAAAGATCACATCCGAATCAAAAAAATCTTTGCCCAGCGATTCCGGCCCGTAAGTGTTGGCCGCACCCACCACATTGATAAAAGTTCTTTCGCCTTTGCCGTTGTGGTGATTGGGGTCGCTCAAAACTTGAGTCGATGGCGTCGGCGCATCAACACAGATATAATTTTCGGTATCCAGCGGGGTCTGCGATACGATGCTGTAGATAAAGTCCGAACCTTCGTCGCGTCCGCGCACGCCGTAAAACTTGACTTTGGCCGGGTAATTGCAGCAAAGCTGGGCCGCATTGATCGCTGCCACCACTGCCGGACCTCCGACATTGCGGCCGGATACCGGGGCGTTACCGGTCAATTCTTTCAGCAGCTGATCGGCCGGAACTCCGGTGAACTTCTCCAGTGACTCCATAAAAACCAGCTGACCGGGGACCAGTCCGCCGTCGCCCTGGGTGATGCTGGAATATTTCCTGAACGCTTCGGAGTTGAAATCAACCTTGGCGTAAACGCAATCGACCAGCGAACAGCCGGCTACTGATACGGTGATGTTTTTTTTGCTCATAAAGCACCTTTCTCTTGTATATTTGCTTCAGAAAATTCTGTTTTTTTGCGTTGAAATACGGTAAATTGTACTGCCATGGCAATAAGCATCGGCAATGCCGGCAGCAGATAGCGGCCGCTGATGACCGGCCCCGGCGCCAGAATATAGTAAAACACCTGTACCCCGAACAGCAGAAGCCACGGCCACTGGCGGCGTTTGAAATAAATGCACAACTGGATCAATGCCGCCAGCATGAACGCGGCGTAAATCACCAGCAGCGGCAGCAAAAAGATCAGGATCGTCCAACGCCCGTCCAGATAGTGATTCACCGCTGCGGTAAACCCCTCCCGGCGCAGCACTGCCATAGTGCCGCGTTCGCCGGAAGTAATGTGATTGTTTTCCAGCAAGCTGGGTACATCGGGCATCAAATTAAAGATATTGGGCAGATGGGCAAGCGCTGTTTCGCGCGGGTAATCGGCCGCCATTTGCCGGTATTGGGATTTTTTCCACTGATTCTGCGCTTTGAGCGTGGAGTAGCGTTCCGGGTCGGCGGCGAACTCCTGTTCAGCTTTTTGCAGCAGTTTATTGCGCCAGACTTCGGAGCTTTCGCCCGTGGCGCGGGCCATGATCGCCGACCCGTTATGGAAATACAAGTTGGCACTGTTGCCGTCAAAATCGCCGCACAAACTGTAATTGCGTACCCAGTACGGCATGATCACCGCACAAAATAGTACCAGCCAGATCAATATGGCCCGCCAGGTATCCTGCCACGGCAGCCATGCGGCCAGCAGTATGACCGGCAGGCCGACAAGCACTACCGGCAGATTGACCGTTTTGGTCAACGCTCCGGCCATAGCCGCAAGGCTCAATAACGCAAACTGCCAGAGTTTTTTATCCTGGATAAAATAAACGGCTGCACAAAACTGGTATGCAGATAACAAACCCAACAAGGTATCCGAAAGGATCAGCGGTGCCGCTCCGATCGGGGTTATACACACTGCCCACAACCAGGCTCCAACCGTTCCGGCCCGCTTGGAGCCGCAGAGCTTCTGTACTCCCCATGCCAGCGGGAAAATGGTTGCGGCACTGATCAATATACCCATTACGCCGGCAAAAAGCAGAGAGTCGCCGCTGCAGAGTATGCCGGCGGCCAGCCATGCAATATAACCGACCGGCCGGATCACTTCCAAAGTATCCGAACCGGGTTCGCTGACCAGTCCGTCGCCGGCTGCCACTGCCCGGGCCGGATTCCAGTAGCCCATGCTGTCGGGCCGGAGCAGGGTTGCCGGATCATTCAATGCCGGCCATGCCAGCACGATGCGCAGCAGCACGGCCGCAGCAAAGCAAATCAGCAAATGCCTCCGGAAAGCCTGCTGCGGCATTGGGGAATGGTATTTATTCAGGATTTTCTGCCCGAAACACTTAAAATTCATCGTCCAGTACGCTCATTTCGTCTTCGATAAACTCCAACGCTTTCTGCAAAGCTCTGGCCCGGTGGCTGATCTTGTTTTTTTCTTCCTGACTCATTTCGGCAAAGGTGCGCGATTCGCCTTTGGGTACAAAGATCGGATCGTAGCCAAAGCCGTTTTCGCCGCGGGGGGCGTCGATGATCGTGCCTTCCATAACGCCTTCAAAACTTTCGATGACTTCGCCGTTGATGGCAATGGAAATCACGCAGACAAATCTGGCGCTGCGGTCGCTTTTGCCTTCCAGCTCGCGCAGGACCCGGCTGATGCGGTCGTTATCGTCTTTACCGTAGCGGGCCGAATAGATCCCCGGTGCATTGTCCAGTGCGGTGATCTCCAAACCGGAGTCGTCGGCAAAGGTGGGCCGGTCGCAGTATTTGCACGCTTCCAGAGCTTTTTGTGCAGAGTTTTCCTTGAAGGTTTTGCCGGTTTCCGGCGACGGCGTAAAGCCCGGATAGTCCAAAAGACTTTGCAGTTCCACATCTTCAGAACCCAGCAGGGCGCGATATTCTTCAAATTTATGCGAATTGGCGGTTGCAGCAACGATAACTGTCATATATATTATCTCCTGTGTTATTTGTCCACACCTTAAATAAGATAGAACCGTTTGACGGATTTGGCAAATTTTGAACATGAATAATCTTGAACAAATTCCGCAGTTTATGCAAGCATACAGAAATTGCCGTCTGCGCGTCGGGTTTTCCGGCGGGGCCGACAGTACGGCGCTTTTGCTGCTGCTGCTGGCATGGTCGTGGTCGCCGGAAGCGCTGGAAGCGGTGCATTTTGATCATGGTCTGCGCGGCGAAGCCAGCAAACTTGATGCAGTCTGGTGCCGGCAATTTTGCGCTGAACTGAATGTGCCGTTCAAGTTGGTGGAACTGCATTTGGATGAATGTATTGATTCAGCCGGTTCGCTGGAGGAGCTGGCGCGGCAACGGCGTTTGCAGTGGTATCAGATGCAGTCGGACGATCGCCCGGTCGTGTTGGCGCATCACGCCGGCGATGTCAGAGAAAATCTGCTGCTCAAACTCGCCCGCGGCGGCAATGTCAGCAGTTTGTGCAGTCTGCAGGAGATCCGGCAACTGGGCAAGACAACATTCTTGCGCCCGCTGTTGGTGCGGGAAAAAAGCGAGCTGGAAAATTATCTGCAAAATTGCCGTATAACTGATTGGCGGCACGATGCGAGCAATGACTCCAACGAGTTTCACCGCAACTATTTGCGCAACGAGCTGCTGAAAAAATGGTGCGGTTATCATGCACCCGTAAGCTCCGGGTTGCTGCGTTCGTATCAGGTTTTGGCACAGGATGCGGATTTTATTGAGGCGTGCGCAAAGGAAAAACTGCAGTCGCTGGGTTCTCCGCTGCCGGAAAGTTCGCCTTGCGATTTCTGGCGCAAACTGCATCCGGCACTGCTGGCCAGGATCTTGCCGGATTACCTGAATCAGCTTGCCGGGCGCGATGATGTGATGCTTACGCATGGCATGTTGGAGCATTTTCAGCGGGTGCTTGCCTGGTCGCCTTCGCCGGAAAAACGACTGATCGAACTGGGGCAGGGGTGCAGTTTTACGCTGAAAAATGATATTCTTTGCCGGTGGCATCCGGAAATCACTTTGCCGGATAAACAGCTTTGGGATTACCGGCGCGAACCGGAAAAAGTCTGGGGGCATTACCGGGTCAGGGCAACTTTGCTGACCGGGGCGGTGGACGAACGCAAGATCGGAGTCTTTTGCTTTGATGCCGGGTGTATGCCAGGAGTGTTGTTTTTGTTCCGGCGTTCCGGCGGCGAAAAAATGACGGTCTGGGGCAGTACAGAGCCACGCCGGGTCAAACATCTGTTGAGCGGATGCAGTGATGCTGCCGGTATTGTGCTGGTCGGTGATGAAAAGGACAATATTTATCTTTTGGGCAATCTCCGGCGCAGCACTTTTGCTCCGGTCAAAGCCGATACCGTTCAAACTCTGCGCATCGAAGTCGTTCAAGAGGCATAAATCAGATTTTTTTGCGTAAAACAGTTGCAAAATAAGCGATCAAGATATAGATTAATCCCCAATATATCAAGAGTATTGTACAAGGTGTCTTTTTTATGGCCAAAGGGAAAAAATACGAACAGATCCTCGACGCTCTGGAGCGGCTGTTGCCCGGAAAACGCTTTCACGAAATAACGTTGGATGAAGTCGCCCGCGAAGCCCGGGTGGGCAAGGGGACGATCTATCTTTATTTTAAGGACAAGGATGCACTGTTTGCCGAAATGGTCTGCTACCGTATGGAGCGGCTCAAACAGCAGTTGGCGCAGCTGGAAAATTGTACGCTCGAAACGCTGCCGGAGAAGGTTTTTGCTCTGGTGGATGACTTTATCAAAAAACACCGCAGCGGCTTTGGGGCTGGCAGCGCGTTTGCTTCGCAGGTGTCGCGCATGACCGGCGAGCAGTATGAACAACTCAAGCAGGCCGGTGCGGGAGTGGTCGATGCGCTGGCACAAGTCATGCAGAGTGCCGGTTGGAGCCGGCAGGAAGCCAATGAGCGCTCGCAAATGCTGCTGTGGCTGATCGACGGCTATGCCAGAAATGTATTGAATGATGCAATCAGCGTTCCGCCGCCGGAAGTTATGTTGGCGTTTTTCCGCCGCGGCTGCGGTATGGTGTGATTTTTTTGAAACGATTTACAATAAAACAAAAGGTTTGAAGTTATGCCGGATAAAAGTGCATTGAAGTTTTTTGAGTCGCTGCTTTCCACGGTCGGACCTTCCGGTTTTGAAGAAGAACCGGCCGCCGTTTTCCGCAGTTATCTGGAAAAATTCTGCGATAAAGTCGATACTGACGTTATGGGCAATACCATTGGCGTATTGAATCCCGATGCACCGTTCAGGGTGATGCTTTCAGGGCATTATGACGAAATCGGTTTTCAGGTGGTTTACATCAGCGATGACGGTTTGATCTATTTCCGTCCCAACGGCGGGATCGACAAACTTAATGTACCCGCTTCGGAAGTGGAGATCAAAACCGCCAACGGCATTGTGCCGGGCGTTATCGGCAAAAAACCGATCCATCTGCTCAAGGCTGCGCAACGGGAAAAGGCCGTGGAACTGGACGATATGTGGATCGACATCGGTGCCGAAAACCGCGAAGAGGCCGAAAGTATGGTTGCGATCGGCGATCCGGTGGCGCTCAAACGCAATGTGCGTTTTATGGGCAAACACCGGGTGATGAGCAAAGCTCTGGATGATCGCATCGGTGCATTTGTGGTGGCCGAAACCATGCGTGCATTGTCCAAACGTAAACTCAATGTGGCCGTCTACGGCGTGGGTTCGGTGCAGGAAGAATTGGGTTTGCGCGGTGTTACCACCAGCTGTTTTGCAATCAATCCGCAGGTTGGTTTTGCTATTGATGTGGGTTTTGCAACCGACTTGCCGGATATACCGGCCAAGTTGTTGGGCAATGTCAAACTCGGCGGCGGCCCGGTGCTGACCCGCAGTGCCGATAATAATGTGGTACTGGGGCGTAAACTGCGCGAAACGGCCGATAAAAAACAGCTGACTTATCAGGAAACTGCGGCTCACCGGGCGTCGGGCGGAACCGATGCGGCTGCGATCCAGCTGACCCGCGGCGGGGTGGCTACGGCATTGATCAGTATACCCAACCGCTACATGCACAGCCCGGTGGAGATCTGCGATTTGCGCGATGTGGACGGCGCGGTGAAAATATTGACCGAAACGATTGCTGCGCTTACCGGAAATGAACAGTTTCGGCCCGGACTGGATTGAAAGAATAAAAAATAGCTGAAAAGTTGATCATACGCGACTTGCAATAATGCAAAGTTGGGTATATATTGCTCTATGTATGGTTTTATTTGAAAGGCCTGTCTTGCGGTATGGTGCCGGCAAGTCGGCCGCAGTTTGGTACGGAGGTTGAAAAAAATGGCGGATTATCCCAGACTGATGGTGTTGTCAGAAAAGTTCCGGGGGCTTATTTTTGACTTGAAGCAGGATAATATGAGTGCCGGTCGTAACGATCAGCGCGATATTTGTATCAAAGACCCCAGTTTGAGTTCTTATCACTGTGACTTTGTGCATACTGAAGAAGGTTATTTTGTGTGCGACCGTGACAGTACCAACGGTACCCGGTTGAACAATGTGCCGCTGGAAGCTGATGTGATGACTCCGCTGAAAAATTCTGACCTTCTGCAGCTCGGCAGTGTGGAAGTCATGTTTGACTACGATGACGGCAGCGTGTCGGCGGTCAG
The DNA here is from genome assembly GCA_015061695.1 of Lentisphaerota bacterium. Taxonomy (GTDB): domain Bacteria; phylum Verrucomicrobiota; class Lentisphaeria; order Victivallales; family Victivallaceae; genus SIG78. The sequence goes on along the minus strand of SUWA01000032.1, from coordinate 15,111 downwards.
CCGTACCGAAACCGGGATCGACCTTACCTCCACTCTGACGGGTCTGTCTACGGTCAAGGACTTCGGTAATCTTTCGCCCTTTGCTTCAAGCGAGTCGAAAAACGAAGCCCGTAACCGCAAATTGACGATCGGTATTATTGCAGTTGCCGGCTTGTTGCTTTTGGGGCTGGCAGTCTGGGTGTTGATTTCGATGTTTGGTTTGAAGAGCTGATCTTTATTGACAGGATCATATCCCGTTGTATTCCGGGAAAGAGCGGAATACCGCGGGGCAGCCAAAAATATACCGGCAAAATTCCTTGCACAAGCCTGTAAGCTTGGGGGAATTTGCCGGTTCAGTATTAGTAAAGGAACTGCTGTTGCGGTGTGAATGTCGGATAAAAAACAGGATCACGGCATAAAGCGGCTGATATATTGGGAGAAAAATTTTTATGAGCGATGAAAAACGCGATCCCGGCCAAAATCCGGGAAATGAAAACCTGCGTCGGGAGTTGGATAACAGACGCGGCGGCGGGCAGAAACGGCGTATCCCGGGAGCTTTGATCTTCTGGCTGATCTTAATGGTGGTTTTTATCGGGCTGTACTTCTGGCGCGATCCCGGTGCGCAAACTGTGGATAAATGGACTCCGGCCGAGTTTGAACAGCGCATGAAAAGCAACGATGTTACCAGCGCTGTTATCACGCCCGAAGAAGATGGTACGCTGACGATTGAAGGCGAATATAAACTCAACGAAGAAGAAGCCAAAAAGGCCGATGCCAACGGCTCCGGCAGCAGCGGTAAATTCACTACCCGGGTGCTGGAAAGTGAACAGCTTAAAGATGAACTGCGCCAGATCAATGCCAAGGTACAGCAGCGCGATACATGGTTTTCGTCGTTGTTGACCATGGTGCTGCCGGTGCTGATAATCGGGATCATCATCTACATAATCTTTTCGCGTCAGCTCAAATCGGCCAACCGCAGTGCCATGCAGTTCGGCAAATCCCGGGCGCGCATGATCATGCCTGATGATCTCAAGGTCAAATTCAGCGATGTGGCCGGGGCCGATGAAGCCAAAGAAGAAATTCAGGAAATCGTGGAATTTTTGCGCGATCCGATCAAATTCAAACTGCTGGGCGGCAAGATTCCGCGCGGCTGTCTGCTGGTCGGCCCGCCCGGAACCGGTAAGACGCTGCTGGCCAAAGCCGTGGCGTGCGAAGCCAAAGTGCCGTTCTTTTCGATCAGCGGTTCGGACTTTGTGGAAATGTTTGTCGGGGTCGGCGCCAGTCGGGTGCGCGATATGTTTGAACAGGCCCGGCGCAATACGCCCTGTCTGATTTTTATTGACGAAATCGACGCTGTGGGCCGTTCCCGTTTTTCCGGCATGGGCGGCGGGCATGACGAACGCGAACAGACCCTTAACGCCATGCTGGTGGAAATGGATGGTCTGGAACACCGCTCCGATGTGATCGTGCTGGCTGCCACCAACCGGCCCGATGTGCTGGACCCGGCACTGCTGCGTCCCGGCCGTTTTGACCGGCAGGTGGTGCTGGATCTGCCCGATATCAAAGGGCGTCGGCAGATCTTGAATGTTCATGCTAAAAATATCCGCTTGAGCGATAAAGTCGATCTGGATGTGGTGGCACAGGGTACGCCCGGATTCAGCGGCGCGGATCTGGCCAACTTGTGCAACGAAGCTGCGCTGCTGGCCGCCCGCTACAACCGCGATTGCGTTACGCAGGAGGATCTGGAAGAAGCCCGCGATAAAGTCTGTTTCGGCCGCGAACGCCGCAGCCGCAAGATCAGCGAGCGCGAGCGCAAACTTACAGCGTACCATGAATCCGGCCACGCGCTGGTCGGATTGCATTGCGAACACGCTGACCCGCTGCATAAGGTTACGATCATTCCGCGCGGTCAATCTTATCTGGGCGCAACTTTTTCCATGCCCAAAGAAGATGTGTATACCAAGAGCAAGCTCGAATTGCTCGATCAGATGGCGATGACGCTGGGCGGACGGGCGGCCGAAGAGATCATTTTCGGCGATATAACCACCGGTGCCGGACAGGATATTGAAGTGGTGAGCCGGCTGGCCCGGATGATGGTTTGCGCTTATGGTATGAACGAAAAAATCGGGCCGATCAAATACGGCGATTTCCGCAGTCATGTGCATATAAGGTTTGACGCTCCGCCGGTGCATGAATCCAGCGAAGAAACCGCGCGCGAAATCGATGTTGAAGTCAAGAAACTGATCGACGAAGCTCATGCCAGAGCCGTGCAGATCCTGACCGATAATCGAGATGAACTGGAAAAAATGGCCCAGGCGCTGCTGGAACGCGAAACGCTTACTGCCGCCGAAGTCGATGTGCTGCTGGGGCGCTGTAATGCCGGATCCGGTGATGATGCTGAAAGTGATTCCGCTGCTGAAAACAGCGCAGCGGAAAGCGATGCAGCCGCAGCTCCGGTTGCTGAAAATTGTTCCGATAATGCTGCCGGCGGCAAAGATCAGGAGTAAGACGTATGGAGCCGGTTCCCGATGGAGCTGTAACAAGTCAGGGCAATGATACTTGCCTGATCAGCTGTCTGGCCACGCCGCGGGCTTCGCGCAATGCGCTTTGCAATTGGCACGACGGACGGCTGAAAGTGGCGCTGGCAGCTCCGCCGGTGGATGGTGAGGCCAATAAGGTGCTGGTCAAGTTTATGGCCGGAGTTTTGAATGTGAACAAGAGTTCCGTTGAAGTGGTCAACGGTTTGACCGGTCGCCGTAAGGTGGTGGCAGTCAAGGGATTGAGCGTTCAGGAAGTAAAGGATATGCTGACCGGAGCGCTGCAGAAAAGTTGAATGCAGCGATTCAGTCGGCAGAGAAAAAATATTTTCGGGAGAATACAATGAGCGAGACAAAAAATTACACATTTTCGGTTCGGGTCGAAAATAAATTCGGCGTGCTTTCGCGGATAGCCGGTCTTTTCAGCGGACGCGGTTACAATATTGCGTCGCTGACAGTCAACTCCACCAGCGACCCGGAAGTATCGCGCATGATCATTGTTACCCGCGGTGATGATGCTGTGATCGAACAGATCGAAAAGCAGCTCAACAAACTTGTGGAAGTGATCCGGGTTGACCGGCTCAGCGGCGAAGAATTTATCGAACGCGAGCTGGCACTCTTCAAGCTGGCGGCTGATACGCCGGAAAAGAAAGCGCAAGTCATTCAGCTGGTAGAAATTTTCAACGGCAAGTTTGTGACTGTCGGCCCCGAAGAATTGGGTGTGGAAATCTCCGGCCGGGCTTCGCAGATCGACAATTTTATGAACATGGTCAGCGATATCGGTATTATTGATATGGCCCGTTCCGGCCGGGTGGCGATCGCCCGGGCCAAGGCAGTGGAAGCCTGATCAACATTTACCGGGTGCTGCTCTATGCGTAATGCAACGCTCAAAGATGTAGCTGCCGCTGCCGGCGTGGGGGTAAGTACCGCCAGTTATGTTTTAAGCGGCAGCGGCTTGAACAAAGTGGGGGGCGAAACGGCAAAACGCATCCGCGAGATTGCCGAAAAACTCAATTACCGGCCCAATTCGGTTGCCCGCGAACTCAAAAGCGGGCAAAGCCGCTTGATCGCTTTGCTGGTAAGCGGGGTCAATTATTCGTTTATGCCCGATTTGCTGCAGGAGATCGAAGAGGTTCTGGCCGATAACCACTATAATGCGTTGTTCAGCATTTACCGCACTCCGGATGAGTTTGCCGAGCGCTGCAGAAATATAGCTCAACAGCGTATCGCCGGCGGTATCGTCAGCACGGCAGGCAATGCAAAGCTGCTGAAAAATATTGAGCATTACTTCCCCGGTATTCCCTGGATGGTTTGCTCGTCTAAAACCAGCGACGCTTATCCGGCAGTATGGGTTCCGCCGGAAGAGGTTGGGCGGATCGGGTTGGATCTTCTGTACCGCAACAATCACCGTCGTATTGCTTGTTTTGATAATGCCAGCGACCGTTGGAGCGAGGCAAAATCTGTCGCCGGAAAATACCATGCCAATGTTGACGATATTGTGTGGCTGGAAAGCGAGTACAGCCATATAGAAAACGTTTGGAAGGAGTTGGATGCCATAAAAAAGCATACTCCGGAAAAATACCCGACCGCGATATTCTTCCCCGGCGATAACGAAGCTGTTGAATTTATGTCGATTTGCCGCCGCCGGAACATTCGTGTTCCGGAAGATATTTCGATCCTGTCGGTCAACGGCTCGCCGCTTTGTCAGTGGGTAACGCCGCACCTGACCAGTATTGCCCAGCCGCGCGGCGAGCAGGGCACGTTGGCGGTCGAACGGCTGCTGGACTGGATAAAGACCGGTATCCGGCCGGAAACATTGGAACTGCATTGCAGTATTCAGGAGGGCCAGAGCATCAGAACATTGCCGGCGATCCAGTCGTAAATTTTAAGCTCAAGCGTTATATTGCTGTATAAAATATCGGGGCTGTTGCAAAACAGTTTTGCAACAGCCCCTTGTATTTATGAACCGTAAATGGAGGTTCAAGTGTTCATTCAGATGTTTTTGAGCGAGGCTTCAATGATCGCATCTGCAGCTTCGGGCGCTACGGTGTCGATCCCGGGCTGGACTTCGTAGCCGCCGCGGGCAAAGCACTCTTTCATCGGGACATAACCCGACTGGGACTGCGCCAGCTCTGCAATAAAAGTGTATTTGAATGGACTCTTTTCGCGGATCGCCTGCGCAATGCCGTTGAAAGGTTCGCCGGGCAGGGTGAAAAACGCCAGCGCATCGCCGATTTCGATAGCCGTCAGGCGGCATTCGTGCGAAGGCACACTCTTGGCTTTGCAGTCCAGCGCCCGCCGGGCAAAGTAGCGCAACGCCGCCGGAACTTTGTTGGCCAGATCCTGACTTTCAAAGTCGCCTTCCTTTTTGATGTCCGGAACCGTATCCAGAATATGTTGGGCCGCTGCAACCTCTTCGTCCGAGAGATTCCGGTGCGGGATCGTTACACTGGTGTTTTTGATAACGATCCTGTCGGCCGCGACCGGTTCCAGATCTTTGAGCGCATCCAGCACGATTCTGGCATATCCGCGGCCGATACGGACTGCTTCGTGATAACCGGTCTGATTGATCTTCTGATGAATATCGAAGTGGTTGATGTTACCGGAGGCGTCGTCCAGCACCAGCACCGGCAGACTGGTTTGCAGTTCGTACTGCACCGCCTGGGCAAAGCGGCCGTACCAGTCGGCCGAAACGATGTTGCCGCCGACCGTATCGCCGTGATTGGCAATATTGCAGATCAGCGAGGCGATGCGGCCATTCTGCTTGACCGCCAGCACGTTGATGGTGCGGTCAAAATCACATTCCGGCTTGTCGACATTTGGGTTGCACCAGCCGGGATTGGTAACGATATCGCCGGATTTCATCCAATAGCGGCGCACAAAGCCGTAGGGGTTGTTGTAGACTTTAACCGCTTCCAACTCCGCCGGCTGCAGGCTCATAAATGCGCGTTTGAGCGCTCTTATCAAGGCATCTACGATGGAGTCGAACGCGAGCTGGGTGAGTTCGTTGCGGTTGGCTGCCGCTTCCTCAAGTTTGGGCCCGGTGTGGGTGTGCGTGGCCGAAATCAGCAGATTTTCGTACAATCCGGCTCCGAATTCAGCATCGACCCGGCTTTTGAAAGCTGCAAACATATCGTTTTTGACGTAGCAGAGATCCAGCGAAACAACCGCAGTGCGCCGGCCGTCGATTTCCATAGCTACGACTTTTACATAGAGGTCGTCGTAGTAGCCGACGTTGAAGCGTTCATTAAAATATCCGGCCAGATCCACTCCGGTGGGCGGGGTGATGATTTCTTGAGCATAACCAACTTTAAGCATAAGATATACTCCTTATTATAAAGTGCTTTTGATGTTTTTGATGAAATCGGCAAGTTCCGGCAGTTTGACGGCGGCGGCCGCTGAATCCAGCGCCATGGCGTTGGCCATGGCCGGGATCTTTTCGCAGCGGATCGCCAGCGGCAAGCTGGTATATTCGCGGATCAGCGGGATCTGCTCCTGATTGTAGCAGTAGATAAAGCCTTTTGCACCGTTGCAGAGAATGGCGGTGCGCTCTCTGCCGCTGGCCGGAGCAATACTGCGCAGCTGGGGGATGTTGTATTTGCCGGTATACGGGTCAAGCTCGTCATGTTCTTCAAACGGCAGGTCGATAACGTGGATGCCGTCGATTTCAAGTTCGGCCATACGCTGAAAGAGTTTTTCCAGTCCGTACTGCAGGAAAATATTGTAATACCCGGTTACGATCAGCGCGCAGTCGCTGTGTTGGGCGCGGATGTTGCGGAGCATATCCAGAATATTTTCCAGCTTGGCACCGTTGGCCAATGCCTGCTGCGAGGCAGCTTGCAGTACGGCACCATCTGCCATGGGGTCGGAAAACGGCATGTAAAGCTCTACAATGTCAGCGCCGCTGTTGATGATCGCGTGCAGACGCTGTTCGGATTCTGCCATATTGGGCGCACCGCAGCAATCGCTTACGATCAGGGCGCGGGCGTTCTGACTGAAAATCTTTTCAAAACGGTTCATTTCTGATGCTTCTCCTTGTAAATGCGTACACTTTCCATATCTTTATCGCCGCGGCCGGAGAGGTTGACGATGATGATGTTTTCGGGGGTGTATTCCGGCGCACTCTTCAGCGCCTGGGCAACTGCGTGGCTGGATTCCAATGCAGGGATGATTCCTTCGAGGCGCGAAAGCAAATCAAAAGCGTGGATCGCTTCTTCATCGTTGATAACTGTGTAACGGGCCCGGCCGATGTCAGCTAAATAGCTGTGTTCGGGGCCGACCCCGGGGTAGTCGAGTCCGGCCGAAACACTGTGCGTTTCGGTGATCTGGCCTTCGGCATCCTGCAGAAGATAGGTTTTGCAGCCGTGCAGAACCCCGACGCGGCCGCCGTTGATGCTTGCAGCATGACGGCCGGAGGCAATGCCGTCGCCGCCGGCTTCCGCTCCGGTGAGTTTGACCGAAGCATCATCCAGAAATCCGGCGAAGAGCCCCATGGCGTTACTGCCGCCGCCGATACATGCGATCACTTCGTCCGGCAGTTTACCGGTGCGTTCAAGACATTGGCGGCGGGCTTCTTTGCCGATGACTGACTGGAAGTCTTTGACCATGGCCGGATAAGGATGCGGCCCGGCAACCGTACCGATGCAGTAAAAAGTATCATCACAATGTTCCGCCCAGTAGCGGATAGCTTCGTTCATGGCATCTTTCAGGGTGGCGCTGCCGGATTCCACAGCTACGACTCTGGCCCCCAGTGCGTGCATCCGCTGAACGTTGGGCGCCTGACGCGCCACATCGACCGCCCCCATAAAAACATCGCACTCCATGCCCAGCAGGGCCGCTACGGTAGCGGTGGCCACGCCGTGCATACCGGCGCCGGTTTCGGCGATCAGGCGATGCTTGTTCATGCGTTTGGCCAGCAGGGCCTGTCCGATGGTGTTGTTGACTTTGTGGGCTCCGGTGTGGTTGAGGTCTTCGCGTTTGAGGTAGATTTGCGCTCCGCCGCAGTATTCGCTCAAGCGTTTGGCGTGATACAGGGGGGATTCGCGCCCGATATAATTTTTCAGCAGGTCATCCAGTTCGGCCTGAAACGAGGGATCGTTTTTGGCTTCCAGATAGGCTTTTTCCAACTCATGCAGTACGGGCATGAGCGCTTCGGGGATGTACTGTCCTCCGAAAATTCCGTAATGTGAATTCATTTTTTCAGTCCTTTCACAACATACATATATAAATTGTTTTTGTATCATCAACTCAAAAGCCGCCTCCCGGAACTCTTCCCGGAAAGCGGCTCGGCATTAAAAAGGCGGACAAAAGTCTTTTTGACTTTATCCGCCGAAATCTTTTTGTTCAAAAAGAAAAACCTTGGCATTCCGGCGGCATCACCGCCAACGCCAACTACGCAAATTTAAGATTTTTCCGGTTGAATTTTTCATAATGGGAGCTAATATAACATTACAAAACTATTTTTCAAGCATTTTTTTGTTTGTTTTGTAATTTTTTTTACATTTTTTTGCCGTAAAAGAACTTTTACTTGTTCGGCGGTATCAAAAAGAGCTGTTTTATCCTCTGATACCGCCCCGGAGGTTTTTATTTTTCCCAGGCATCGTTGCCCAGCAATCCATGGTTGAACCAGATCGGTTCATAGCCGTTTTCGCTGGCCAGTTTGCAGGCGTGTTCGACCCGGTCAAGGTGATCGGGTATATAGTTCATGTAGTCAGCGTAAGAATATTGCTCGTGACTCATCAAACTCAAGGTCTGGCTGGGATTTTGCTCAAGCCCGGCGAATCGTTGAGTGATCGACTCAATATCATCGTAATTGCAGCAGAGCAGATTGTTATGCAGTATCAGATCGTTGAACCGGTCATAAAGGCGGCGTTTATGACTCAAATAAATAGCGGTATCTTTTTCGTAATGATAACCGATATCAGTAACGGCACTGTGGTGTTCTTCGGTCAGCGACGTTTTGGCATTGAGATAACCGCCGGTCAGGCAACGTACATTGCGTTCTTTAAGCACAGGAAAATTATCCGGGTGGGTTATGGCCCAGTGGATGACTACCGGCGGAATAAATGATTCAGCTCCGGCAAAGCGGCAGACTTCGCGGTAGATCAGGTCAAAGTCATTGGCCAGCACTTCGGCTGAAGCATTCTGGTAGGGCCGGTCAGGGAATTCGCTTTTGGCGTGGAAGCTCAAGCGCAGCCAATCCGACGCCGACTGAAATTCGCTCTTGTAATCTGCCGGAAAGTCGGCAATGGAAAAATCGTGATGATCGTCGTGATAAAACAAATTCAGTGTGAATTTGGTTTGGTAAAGTTCATGGATATGGCGCAGACGTTTCAGAAACATTTCGTCAAAAATGCTTTTGGGGCGGTTGAGTGCGATCCAGCGCAGGAAAAAACAGCAGTCATCAAAAAAGAAATTGTAGCGTTTGAACGAGGATTTATCCCACAAAACAGTGATCGTCAGCGTTCTTTCGCCATAATACCCGCTGGATCTTACTTCGATTTGATTGACCCGGGCGGTCAATTTGACCACGGCAGAAAAATTGCGGTCGCAGCGTTCGGCGGGGATAGCGTTGACGGTAACGACTTCGTTGGCCGGAGCAATGCCCTGTACGGGGATCTCCAGCATGTTGTCGTGTTCAAAGCCGTGGGTGCAGTCAAGAATGGCGCCATCGCGCAAATTGGTGATTTCCAGCATAATAATAACCTCTTTTCTACAATTGGATTTGCTTTTGATAATATTATAATTTATATTAAAACGTTTGTAAATATGCCGATTCGGACATTGTTTGTTTTTTTCAGACATAGTGTAAATATGGATTATTTTGACGATTTTGAGCTTTTAAGTGTTACTCATGTAAAAATGTACGGCGCAAGCCGTTTGCAGAATATTGCCACCGGGTGTTTTTATCTGGGGCTGATGCGCGGCAGTGTTTATGTGAATGAACGTTTGGAAGAACGCCCTTTCATTTACTTTACGCCCCGCGGGATCAAGACACCTAACGGCTGGAATTCGCCTGCGGGGCGTTGGCGGGATAATTTTTATATGGAGTGTCAGGGGCGGCGGGTCGAACGGTTGTTTGAAGCCTGGGGAGCGGCAAACTGTGTACAGCATATTTTTTTGCGCAATGCCGAACCGTACGCCGGCAAATTCACAGAAATGGAACAATTGTTCCGCGGACAGAGTAAATTAAGTCAGGCCCGCGCGGCATTGTGTTTTGAAGAATTGGCTTTGCTGCTGACTGCCGAAGCGCAAACTGATTTGAAAAATCAGGCTCATGCCGCCGCAATACAGGATTTTATGTTCAAGGTGAGCGATTGCCCGGGCGCTGCTTTTGATTTGCAAGCCGAGGCCGGAAGCTGCGGTATAACTTTGCGGCACTGGTCGCGGTTGTTTACTGCCGCAGCGGGGATGCCGCCGGGGCGTTTTATCAATTCCTGCCGGATGCAGTTGGCCAGGAAATTGTTGAGCGAGAGCATCATGCCGATAAAAGTGATTGCCGGCGAGTGCGGATTTGGCGGAGTGTCGGAATTCACCCGGTTTTTCCGTCAGCACTGCGGCATGACGCCGGGGGAGTTCCGGCGCAGCCGGTTGAATTGATTTTTATACAGCTTTAAGGGAGTTTTATAATGGAAAATTTACTGAACCGATTTTTGACTTACACCGCTTTTGATACGCAATCCGATGAAAACAGCCTTGTTACCCCCTCAACGGCCAGACAATTCAAACTGGCAGAGCATTTGCGCGATGAATTGCTGCGTTTGGGCGTGAGCGAAGTGGTTTTGAATGATCAATGTTACCTTTACGCTAAAATTCCGGCCAGTGCCGGCTGGGAAAAGTCTCCGGTGATCGGTTTTATTGCCCATTTGGATACATCTGATGCCGCGCCCGGCGACCCGGTGAAGGCGCAAGTCATCCGGCAATGGGATGGTCGGGGCATCCGGCTTGGTTCAAGCAATATAACTCTGCAGCCGGAAGCCGCACTGGTCGGCCACACGCTGATAACCACTGACGGAACAACGCTGCTGGGCGCTGATGACAAAGCCGGCATCGCGTGTATTGTTTCGGCGGTGGAGGAGTTGTTGAAAAACGATTTGCCGCACGGTGCGCTGGCCATAGCTTTTACTCCGGATGAAGAAATCGGGCGGGGCGCGGATTTTTTTGATGTGGAGTTTTTCGGTGCGGATTACGCTTACACCGTGGACGGCGGCGAACCCGAACTTATTGAGTGGGAAAATTTCAATGCGGCCGGAGCAGATGTTTTTTTCAAAGGTTTATCCTATCACCCCGGCTATGCCAAAGATAAGTTGATCAATGCGCAAAAGCTGGCCATGGAGTTTGACTCCATGCTGCCGGCGGCTGAAGTTCCGGAAAAAACCAGTGATTACGAAGGCTTTTTTCATCTTACCCACGGTTCCGGCAATGTCAGCAATGCCGAACTGCACTATATAATCCGCGACCACGACCGGGCAAAGTTTGAACAGCGCAAGGCGTTGATGCTGCAAATTGCCGGAAAGATGCAAGCTCAATACGGTCAGGAGGCCGTACAGTGCAAGATTGCTGACCAATACTATAATATGCGCGAAGTGTTGGAACATTACTTGTTTTTGGTGGAAGAAGCCAAAAATGCTATCAGGTCTGCCGGATTGACTCCAGCCGTGCGTCCCATCCGCGGCGGAACTGACGGAGCGCGTTTATCTTTTATGCAGTTGCCTTGCCCCAATCTGGGCTATGGAGCATACAATGCGCACAGTTTGTTGGAATATGCCGATCTGGAAGGTATGCAGGCCGTAAAGCAAATAATTCTCTATTTGATCAACAGTTTTGCTGCAAAATAAGCTATTCAGTAAAAAAACAACCGGGTCTGCCGTTGAGCTGTACGGCAGACCCGGTTGTTTTTTTACGATCTATGCTTAATCGCGCAACTGGCCGTCGCCGGTGGCAATGTATTTGTAGGTGCAGAGTTCGGCGGGGCCTACCGGACCGCGGGCGTGCAAACGGTCGGTACTTATGCCTACTACCGCGCCCATGCCGTAATCGCCGCCGCCGGAAAGCCGGGTGGAGGCGTTGACCAGTACCGAAGCTGAATCCACGTTGGTGGTGAATTCAGTTGCCAGCAGCGGCGATTCGGTGATAATGCCGTCGGTGTGGCCGGAGCCGTATTCAGCAATGTGTTCCATAGCTTCTCCGATGCCGTGGACGGTTCGGATGGATAGCACCGGCGCCAGATATTCTGTGGCCCAATCTTCTTCAGTTGCCGGCAGACAATCCGGTATTATGGCGCAAGTTTCGGCACAGCCGCGCAGTTCCACCTGATTGGCTTTCAGCGCTTCGGCAATAGCCCAATAGAGTTCTTGCGGCGCCTTTGAGTCGATCAAAAGCGTTTCCAAAGCATTGCAGACCGCTACATTCTGACACTTGGAATTTACCACCAGCGATACGGCTTTATTCAAATCGGCATCGGCGGCAACGTATTGATGACAGATGCCGTCGTAATGTTTGAGTACCGGTATGCGGGTGTTGCCGGTGATGGCCTGGATCAAACTTTTGCCGCCGCGGGGAATAATAAGGTCGATGTAGCGATCCTGCTGCAAGAGTTCAGTTACGGCGGCGCGGTCGGTGCTGGGGATCAGCTGGATGCAGTCTGCGGGCAGCCCGGCTGCCACGGCAGCATCGCGCATGGCTTCGGCCAATACCATGTTGGTACGCAAGGATTCGGCCCCGCCTTTGAGGATCACGGCATTGCCGCTTTTTACGGCTACAGAGGCCGCGTCGCTGGTAACGTTGGGGCGGGCTTCGTAGATCATCGCCAGTACTCCGATCGGAACTGCGACTTTCTGTACTTTCAGCTTACTGGGCATAACGTGTTCTTCCAGCACCCGGCCCACCGGGTCGGGCAGGGCGGCTGCCACTTGCAGTCGGTTGACCATGTAATCAAAAACTTTGTCGTTGACTTGCAGACGTTTACGGAAGGCTGGAGTCAGTTCACCGGCCGCTTCGATATCGGCAACATTGGCTTTGAGTACCTCCGCACGGCATTCTACGAGTTTGGCGGCCATTTTCTGCAGCGCATCGGCGCGTTGTTCCGGCGATACCCGGCGCATACTGCGGGCGGCCAAACGGGCTTGACGGGCAATATTTTCTACTGAAATCATAATCCTGTTTCTCCTTTTTTTTACACCATTAATATAATATTGCCGGAGGCATTTTACAAGCAGCAGAAGTTTTTTTGATAAAAAATCTCCGGATGAATATTCCATTGCTTTGAATAGTTGTGATCCAATGCTATATTACTTGCGTTGTTCAACAATAACACTAATTTCGATATATAAAGGTGATAATTATGAAAAAACAGGGCCTCAACCGTAATCCTTATCAGGGAATCGACTGGAAAAATCAGATCCGGGTAACCGGGTGTACGCACTTGCATTGTCCCAATAACGATGAGTTTACCAAGGCGATCAAAAGCGGTTTGGAGTTTGCAACTTTTGCCAACTATTACCCATCGGTACCTTACTATCCGGCCGCGAGCATCCGCGAAAATACCTTCAAGATCGGTCAGAATGCTTACATCCTTAATGGCGAAGTGGTTGATGAATATCTGGATTACCGCAAACTTTACACCGAGTGGGGCGTGGATACATCTGTCGTGCCGGAAGATGAAGGTGAACCGCTCTTCAAAAATATTCCGGCAGATCTGCTGGAAGCGCCCAATGCTGAACATCACCTCTTTTCGGACTACAACGTTTATTTGCACATCACTTGTCCCGGCAGCTTTTTCTGCAGCGGCAACTGCGACCGCAACCGCAATTCGGTGCTGGCGCAGCACGGTATTCACGTCGGCACTCAAATGCCGTGGCGCAAAGCATTCGATGCCATGATCGACAAACTGATGATCCCCGATGGCGGCGGTATTGTTATCAATCACCCGCAGTGGTCGCATCTGCCGCACAAGTTCCTGTGCGAAATGCTTGATTACGATGATCGCGTGTTGGGCCTGGAAGTTATCAACACTGACTGCGGCCCGGATATGACCGCTGCATCCGAAAGCCAGTGGGACGAAGTTCTGGGCACCGGCCGCCAGTGCTACGGATTCTGCGTGCAGGATCATATCAAAGATGAGCTGACCGGGCGCTGTATTCTTATGCCCGAAGAACGCACGGTGGAATCCTGTCTGCGCGCTTACCGTCAGGGGCGTTTCTACGGAGCAATCAAAGGCAAAGGTCTGGAGTTTGAATCCGTGGAATTTGACGGCCGCACTTTGCGCGTGCGCTGCGATAAAGAAGCGATCATGCTTTTGTTGAGTCATCGCGGCGTATTGGTCGAACTCTGGACGGGCCGCGAACTGGTCTATACCGTGCCGGATGCCGACCGCGGTAAAGATGTATTTTTGCGCGTAACGGCGATGGATAAAGAGAGCGGCGAAAAACTTTTTACCCAACCATTTATGTTGGATTGAGTTATAAGGGAGCATCGGCTATATGAAAAGTCAGGGACGCAACCGTAATCCATATCAGGGTATTGACTGGAAAAATCAAATCCGCGTAACCGGATGCAGTCATTTGCACTGCTCAACGGCAGAAGAGTTCACCAAAGCTGTTGACAGCGGTTTGGAATTTGCCACCTTTGCCAACTATTACCCGTCGGCACCTTATTATCCGGCAGCGAGCATCCGCGAAAATACCTTCAAGATCGGTCAGCCTTCTTACATCCTTAATGGCGAAGTGGTTGATGAGTATTTGGATTATCGCAAACTTTATACCGAGTGGGGTGTGGATGCTTCGATAGTTCCGGATAACGAAGGTGAGCTGATCTTTCCGCCCGCTCCGGAAGGTTTTCTGGAAGCACCCAACGCTGAACACGGGATTTTTTCGGACTACAATGTTTACTTGCACATCACTTGCCCGGGCAGTTTTTTCTGCAGCGGCAACTGCGACCGTAACCGCAATTCGGTGCTGGCTCAGCATGGTATTCATGTCGGAACCCGGATGCCGTGGCGGAAAGCATTTGATGCTATGATCGACAAACTGATGATCCCCGACGGCGGCGGTATTGTTATCAATCACCCGCATTGGTCGCATCTGCCGCACGACTTTTTGTGCGAAATGCTCGATTATGATGACCGCGTGCTGGGCTTGGAAGTGCTGAACGCCGGATATTGTGATTCGGATTACACCCATGCCGCCGAAAGCCAGTGGGATGAAGTCTTGGGTACTGGACGCCAGTGCTACGGATTCTGCGTACAGGATCATCTGGAAGCCGATAAACTTTACGGTCGCTGCATACTTATGCCCGAAGAACGTACGGTGGAATCCTGTTTGCGGGCTTACCGTCAGGGCCGTTTCTATGGTGCAATTCATGGGCAGGGACTGGACTTTGAATCGGTGGAATTCGACGGCCGCACCTTGCGCGTGCGCTGCGATAAAGAAGCGATCATGCTTTTGTTGAGCCATCGCGGTGTGCTGGTGGAACTCTGGACGGGCCGCGAACTGGTCTATACCGTGCCGGATGCCGACCGGAGTAAAGATGTATTTTTGCGCGTAACGGCGATGGATAAAGAGAGCGGAGAAAAACATCTTTACTCCGGTCGGCATCC